>NZ_JBHSIR010000013.1:0-15324 GCF_042653605.1 Pseudonocardia sp. GCM10023141 | reverse complement strand
TCGAGGGTGGGGCCACCTCAAGCCATCACTCGGGCTCCAAGTGGGGCCAACTCAGGCTGGCACACTCAACATCGCACACACCAGCCAAGACGCCCGCTCCGGCCGCGGCGTAGCACCGGCCGCAGGGCATGAGCCCGCTCCGGCGGGGTCGCCGCACGAGATGATGGGCCACGGCGGGCACAGCTCGATGTCGATGGCCGCGATGGTCGCCGACATGCGCAACCGGTTCCTGCTTGCCGCACTGGTGTCGGTGCCGGTGCTGTTGTGGTCCCCGATCGGGCGTGAGGTGTTCGGGTTCACCGTGGCGGCGCCGTTCGGTTTGCGCGACGATGTGTTCTCGCTGCTGCTGAGCTTGCCGGTGATCTTCTACTCGGCGTGGATCTTCTTCGACGGCGCGGTACGCGCGTTGCGGGCCCGGACCCTGGACATGATGGTGCTGGTCGCGGTCGGGGTGGGTGCGGGCTGGGTGTACTCGCTGGTGATCACCCTGACCGGCGGTGGTGAGGTCTTCTACGAGGCCGCGACGGTGCTGACGGCGTTCGTGCTGCTCGGGCACTGGTTCGAGATGCGTGCCCGCGGGGGCGCCAACGACGCGGTCCGGGCGCTGCTGGAGCTCGCCCCGCCGCACGCGGTGGTGCTGCGCGACGGCGTCGAGGTCGAGATCCCCACCGCCGAAGTGGTCACCGGTGACCTGCTGCTGGTGCGTCCTGGTGCGAAGATCGCCGTGGATGGGGTGGTGCAGGACGGCGAGTCCGACATCGATGAGTCCATGGTCACCGGGGAGAGCCTGCCGGTGCACAAGACCCCGGGCAACGAGGTCATCGGCGCCACCATCAACACCGACGGCACCCTGCGGGTCCGCGCGACGAAGGTCGGCGCCGACAGCGCACTGGCCCAGATCGTCGCGCTGGTGCAGCAAGCGCAGAACTCCAAGGCCCCCGGACAACGGTTGGCTGATCGGGCCGCATTCTGGCTGGTCCTGGTCGCCCTCATCGGTGGCGGCGCCACGTTCGCGACGTGGGCGTTGTTTTCCGATAAGCCGCTGACCGCGGCGCTGCTGTTCGCGATCACTGTCGTGGTCGTGACCTGCCCCGACGCGCTCGGTCTCGCCACCCCTACCGCGATCATGGTCGGCACCGGGTTGGGGGCTCGGCGCGGGGTGTTGTTCAAGAACGCCACCGCGCTGGAAGCCTCGGCCGGTATCGACACCGTGGTGATGGACAAGACCGGAACCCTCACCAAGGGCGAACCAGAGGTCACCGACCTCGTCAGCGATGGCATGGGCGAAAGTGAGCTACTGCGGTTGACCGCGGCAGTGGAGCGGGAGTCCGAACACCCCCTCGCACGCGCGATCGTCGCACACGCCCAGGACCGCGAGGTCGAACGCCTGGAGGTCACCGGGTTCGAGAATGTGCCTGGTCACGGCGCGACCGCCACTGTCGACGGGCATCGGGTCGCGGTCGGTAACCACCACCTGATGGATCGCGAGGGCGTCGACCTCGGGAAGCTTGTAGACCGCCGCGACGACCTCGCTGCGACCGGGCGGACCACGGTGCTGGTTGCCGTGGACGGCCGCCCGGCCGGGTTGTTTGCGCTGGCGGATGCCCCCCGCCCGACCGCCGCGGCAGCGGTGAGCGTGTTGCAGGAGATGGGGGTGCAAGTCGTCATGCTCACCGGCGACAATCAGGCCACCGCTGCCCGAATCGCTGATCAACTCGGTATCGACACCGTGATCGCCGAGGTACTGCCTGGCGACAAGGCAGCCCAGATCACCCGGCTACAGCAGGACGGCCGACGGGTGGCCATGGTCGGTGACGGGGTCAACGACGCACCGGCGTTGGCTCAGGCTGATCTGGGGATCGCGATCGGTGCCGGGACCGACGTGGCGATTGAGACCGCGGATGTCGTGCTGATGCGGTCGGACCCGCTCGACGTGCCTACTGCCCTGCAGATCGGGCGAGGGACACGACGGAAGATGCGCCAGAACCTGGCCTGGGCAGTTGGCTACAACGCCATCGCCCTGCCGATCGCCGCCGGGGTGTTCGAGCCGACTTTTGGGCTGATCCTGCGACCCGAGATCGCCGCCCTCTCGATGTCCGGATCGAGTTTCCTCGTCGCCGTCAATGCACTGCTGCTCAAACGACTGCGGCTACCCCGGCCCGACGCCGAATCCGACACCACTCCCGCCACGCCGACCACCCGACCGGCCACCGCAACCCGCTAGTTTGCTTGGCCCGGTGGAGGTGCGCTGGCTCGCGGCACTGCTCCTACAGGGAAGGCGCGCTCACCCGACCCGACCGACCCGCCGGAACCGATGCCCGTCCGATCGGCACCGGCCGGACGCTTGACCCCAGGGCATGACACAGGGCTCCAGGCTGAGTTCCCCCGGACACGGCGCACCAGCGACGTGCACGACGCCGCGACCCGGACTTGGCCGGGCTAGCGCATCAGCGTGGCGGCGGCTTGCGATATCCCCTTGTAGATGCCGGTGCGGGCCGTGTCGCGCAGCGAGCGCAGCTTGGCCCGGCCGGTGGGTCCGGCCTTGTTCCAGGCGTAGAGGGACTGGCCCCAGCGATTGTTGGTGAACGCGGAATGGCCCGCCTTGCGGGCCTCCTCGGTCCAGCGGTCGCCGTAGTCGTCGTAGCCGTCGCGGTAGGCGAACACGGCGGGGCGCACGTAGGCGAGTCCGGGGTGCAGGCGGCGCATGGTGGGCGCGAACTCGCCGATGAGCTGGTCGAGCGTCGCGTACCGGGCGCACCGGTTGGAGCTGATGCTGCCGGTGCGCATGAGTCGCATGTCGACCAGATAGCGGCGGATGCCCGAGAACAGCGGGGTGGACGACCGGGTGGCGATGCGCAGCCACATGTCGAAGTCGACGCAGCTGGCCAGCTCGGGGTTAAAGAGGCCAGCCTCGTTGAAGCAGCTGCGGCGGATCAGCAGCGAGCTGCCGTTGTGGGTGGGGTTGTTGTCGACGAGCATGCGGTCCAGGTCGCACAGCCCGGTGGGCTGGAACCGCATGCCGACGACCTGGCCGCTCTCCAGCATCACCCGCGTGTGGCAGAACGTGGCCCCGACCCCGGCGGGGGCGATGCGCATCGCGTCGAGCTGGTGGCGCAGGAAATCCTTGTGCCAGCGGTCGTCACCGTCGATGAATGCGACGAACGGTGTTTTGGCCTCGGCCAGCGCAATATTGCGGGCTTGTCCGGAACCACCGTTGGGTGTGGAGATGAGCCGAATGCGCGGATCCTCGGCCGCTTTGGCTGCGACGATCTCATTGGTGTTGTCCGTGGAACCGTCGTCGACCACGATGTAGCTGAATCGTTGATCCGTTTGCTGCAGGACCGAGTCGATCGTCTCGCCGATCCACGGCGCAACATTGTGGGCGGGCGTCATCACAGTGACGACAGGCCCCGTGGACAGCACCCCTAAACCTTAGCAACTCGACATTCGGGCCGCCGTCTCACCCTGGGTCCGGCCCAGGAGTAGCCATCGACAATGTGACCGATTTGCGTGGTTCATCCTCACGACCGGGTCTGGTCTATCCTCGGCCGGGTGTTGCCATCTGCGCGCGTTGTACTGGCCCGACGGCTCCGTTTCCTGCCGGATCCGCTGTTCGCGGCGGTCCTGCACGCGATCTTCCAGGGTGAGATCTCGACCCTGCGGCACCCGCGCACGTGGTCGCAGCTGCTGGCCGCGAAGAATCTTCAGGACCCGGATGAAGTGGTGCACACCACGACGGATAAGTATGCCGTTCGTGCCTATGTCGCGGATCGTATCGGTGACAAGTACCTGATCCCGTTGCTTCAGGTCGTCGATCGCGCCGACGACCTCGACTTCGACGCACTCACCCGGCCGTGTGTGATCAAGGGAACACATGGCTGCGACATGACGCTGCTGATCCGCGATGTGCAGTCCATGCAGCGCTGGAAGGTGCGGGCAACCGTCCGGAAATGGTTGGACACCGACTTCTACGAGGCGGGCTGGCGAGAGCGCCCCTATCGTGGACTGCCGCGCCGAGCGGTCGTCGAGGAATTCATCGGCGACGGCGTCACCGCACCCACGGATTACAAATTCTTCATGTTCCACGGCCGCCCAGCGATGGTGGTGGTCGACCAGGACCGCTTTACCGCCCACACGTCCACGATGCTGAGCGTGGACTGGAAGCCGTTCAAGATCACCGGCCGGTTCGCGGGCGCCGCCACGCTCCCCGAGCAGCCAGCCGACTACGCCGAGATGCTTGCAGTCGCCCAGAAGTTGAGCAGCGAGTTCGAGTTCGTCCGCATCGACCTCTACAACGTCGACGGCCGCATCTACTTCGGCGAGATCACCCACAACCCCGGCGGCGGGATGGTGCGCTTGCAGCCCCGCGACTTTGATCTGGCGTTGGGCGACCTGTGGCGCAACGGCACCCCCGTACCGGCCCGGTTCGTCGACGAGTAGCCCTGCGGCGAGCGTGCAGGCTGTGTGGGTCCCTCAGCGCAGTTGATCTCGCATTTCCTCATGAGTGAACCCGCCGACCAGGCCACAACCACCGCACCACCGACCCCCCCAGCACCAGGGCCAAGGCGACCTCGACCACCAGCACCACCCACCCCACCGCCACCAATCCCACCGACCCGGCCAACGCGATCGTCCCCCCGATCAACGCCGCAGCCTGCACGAACTGCAGCACGGCGAGCGCGCTGGTGCGGTTCTCCAACCGCGCCTTCGTCACGTACATGGAGACGACGACCCGGGGGAACGTCGAGACCATGAGCAGTTGCAGCAGCAGCGTGGAGTTGTCCCGGTAGCGGGTGCCGAACAATTCCAGCAGCCACGGCGCGGCGAGCGCGATGGCCACCGCTGCGGGCAGCACCGTGGCGCAGATCCGCCGCAGGACCGCCAGGGCGTAGCGGTGGCCCTGGGACTCGTCGCGCGCACCCTCGGCGACCAGGGAGGACGTGATGGCCAGTTGTAGCAGGCTGGTGGCGGCGAACATCGTCTGCGCGGGCAGGAAGTAGGCACCGAGCGCCGCCCCGAACAGCTGGACGACGAGCACGGGCAGGAAGGTGGAGGCCAGCTGGTTGAACACCTGGCCGGTGTAGTCGCCTGCCATGTAGTGGGTGAGGACCCGGCGGGTCGGTGGGTTCTGGTCGACGGCCGTCTCGGCGCTGTGGCGGGGCAGGATCCGCCGGAAGATCAGCAGGTTGACGGGCACCAGCAGCGCGAACACCGGCAGCGTCCACGACGTGAATACACCGTGGTCCAGTGCGGTGTTCGCGACGATGACCAGCAGGACGAGCTTGACGATGCCGTACGCGCCGTTCTCCAGTGGGATCCACATCGCCGACCGCAGTCCGGTGAGCGCTGAGTCCTGCAGGTTGAAGACCGACCAGACCGCCGTGGACACCACGAACCAGAGCGCGAACCCCCAGGACGCGTGCAGCGGGTGCGACGCTGGGTAGGCGAGGTGGCAATACACCATCACGGCGGCCGAGCCGATCACCGCGAGTCCTGTCGAGGTGCCGTACGCGCTGCTCAGGAGCCGTTTCGACGTGGTGCCCGCCCGGGGTAGGAAGCGGATGAGCGCTTGGCCGAAGTTGAGCTGCGTGAGGGTGGAGATCAGCAGCATCAAGGAGACGAGTGCGTTGCCACGGCCGACCTCCTCGTCGCTGAAGGTATGGGCGGCGACGATCCAGTAGAGGAGGCCGAACAGCGAGTTGACCATCGTGTTGAGCATCAACGCGTAGGCGTTGCGATAGAGCGGGACGCTCAGTTCGCGGCGCATGCCTTTGACCCGCGCCCACAGTGCAACAACCACTTCTCGACGCCTTCCTGGACGTGCCGCGCACTCGGCGTTCTGCGATGCCGACCACGCCCTCCGGTCGTTCGCGCCGACCGTAGCCGTCCGAGACACGGCCTCACCCAGCCGGGTTCCTGCGGACCCGACTGTTACGTTCGTCGCGGCCGGAGGGGAGCGGTGGGCTGTGAAGATCGTGTGTGTTGGCGGCGGACCAGCGGGTTTGTACTTCGCCATCCTCGCGAAGCTGGGCAACAGCCGTCATGACGTCACCGTGGTCGAGCGCAACCCGCGGGGCGCCACGTACGGCTGGAGCGTCACGTTCGCCGAGAACTTCCTCGACGACCTCTACCGCAACGACCCGGTCAGCGCCGCCGCGGTGCGCAGCGAGGCGATGCTGTGGGGCCGGCAGGTGGTGCTGGTGGGTGCGCAGCAGCCGGTGCATCTCGGCGGCAAGTACGGCTACAGCATCAACCGCACTCGGATGCTCGATCTGCTGACGGCCCGGGCCGAGCAGCTGGGCGTCGACGTGCGGTTCGACACGATGGTCGGCGACGCCGAGGAGTCCGCCGCCGAGCTGGGCGCCGATGCCGTCGTCGCCGCAGACGGTGCCGGCAGCCTGGTGCGGATGCGCCACGCCGAGCACTTCGGCACCACGATCGACCCCGGCCGCAACCCGTACGTCTGGCTGGGCACCCCCCGGTCGTTCGATGCGTTCACCTTCGCCTTCGAGCACACCCCGGCCGGGCTCGTCTGGTTCTACGCCTACCCGTCGTCCGACGACGCGAGCACGTGCATCGTGGAGTGCAGCCCCGAGACCTGGACGGGTTTGGGGCTCGACGAGCTCGCGCCGGCCGCCGGGATCGAGCTCATGGCCGAGATCTTCGCGAGGCCGCTGGCCGGGGCCGGGCTGCTGGCACCGGCGGCCGGGCTGGGAGACGCGCCGTGGGGCCGGTTCCGCGAGGTCCGCAACCGCACGTGGCGTCGCGGCAACCTGGTGCTCATGGGCGACGCCGCGCACACCACCCACTTCGGGGTGGGCGCCGGCACGGTGCTGGCCGTGGAGGACGCGATCGCGCTCGCCGAGGTCCTGCCCGCCCGCGTCGACGACCTGCCCGCCGCTCTCACCGCGTACGACACGGGCCGCCGCGCAACGCTCGGCCCCGTGCAGGATATGGCCCGGCGCAGCATGCAGTTCTTCGAGCGCCTCGACATCGGCCAGGGGGATGATCCGGTGCGCTTCGCCTATTCACTGCTGGATCGCCGCGGTGACCAGCCGGCCTGGCAGTACCAGCTCCACCGTGCCACCCAGATCAACAGTGTGCGCGAGCTGCGCCGACAGATCACGTCGGCCCGCCGCATGGTCCGTACTGCCCGCCGCCGGCCCTGATCTTCGGGCCTGGTGACCCGTTCGGGATCACAGTGTGGTGCGTGCATCCGCCGCCGTCTGGCCCTCTCGGTGCCGCGTATCGTCCGCCACCGAGTGACCGCCGGCCGCTCATCGAGCGCGGACCCGCTGGCCGGGAAACAACCTCCGGCGGGGGTGTGCTGCCACCGCACAGAAGGGGAGTGGGTCATGTTCGCCCGTCGTATTGCCGTGGTCGGTACCGGTTATGTGGGGTTGACGACGGGGGCGTGCCTGGCGTCGCTGGGGCATCGGGTGGTGTGTGCCGATATCGATGTCGCGAAGGTGGAGCGGTTGCGGCGGGGTGTTGTGGACATCCTGGAGCCGGGCTTGCCGGAGTTGGTGGTGGAGGGGCTGGCCGCGGGGCGGTTGGAGTTCGTGGTGGGGGCGCGCGAGGCGGTCGTGCGGCCGGAGGAGGAGTTGCCGGTCGAGGTGGTCTTCCTGTGTGTGCCGACACCGATGGGTGCCGGTGGGGCGGCGGATCTCTCGGCGGTACGGGCGGTGTCTGCGGAGGTGGCGCAGTTGTTGCCGTCGGGGTGTGTGGTGGTGAACAAGTCGACGGTGCCGGTGGGCACGGCGGAGGCGACGGCGAAGCTGCTGAATCGTCGTGATGTGGCGGTGGTGAGCAATCCGGAGTTCCTGCGGGAGGGTTCGGCGGTGCGGGATTTCCTGCATCCGGACCGGATCGTGGTGGGGTGCGACGCGCAGGACGCGGCGGAGCGGGTGGCGGCGTTGTACGCGAAGTTGGGGGCGCCGGTGGTGCTGACGGATGCGGCGAGCGCGGAGATGGTGAAGTACGCCGCGAACTGCTTCCTGGCGATGAAGCTGTCCTACGTGAACGCGGTGGCGGAGTTGTGTGACGTGCTGGGTGCCGACGTGGGGGCGGTCACCGAGGGCATGGGCTACGACCGGCGGATCGGCCAAGCCTTCTTGGAGCCGGGTCCGGGATGGGGCGGGTCGTGTCTGCCCAAGGACACCGAGGCGATGGTCGCGGTGGCGGCGGCGGCCGGGCGGGAGTTGCTGATCGTGTCGGCCTCGATCGCGACGAACGAGCGGCAGCGGGCGTTGATGGTGGCCAAGATCCGGGACGCCGTGGGGGGTTCACTCGCGGGCCTGCGGATCGGGTTGCTGGGTCTGACGTTCAAGGCGGGGACCGATGATCTGCGGGATTCGCCCGCGCTGGCGGTGGCGGCGCTGCTGCGTGGCGAGGGCGCGGAGTTGACCGCGTTCGATCCGGGGTGCCCGGTGCCGGTGGCGGGGGTCACGGATGCGGTGACCGTGGTGGGTGAGCCGTTGTTGGTGGCGAAGGACGCTGCGGCGCTGGTGGTGTTGACGGAGTGGCCGCAGTTCCGGTCGTTGGACTGGGCCGCGATGGGGGCAGCGATGGCGATCCGGATCGTGGTCGACACCCGCAATCTGCTGGATCCGGACGTGCTGCGCCGGGCCGGGCTGTCCTGGGTCGGCGTCGGGCGACGGTAGATCGGCGGGCCTCCTACTAGCCCTCTGGCCCCGGAGACAATCTGATCGCTCCGCCTAGCCATCCAGCGGTGCTGCCCTACCAGCCGTGCCAGCACGCAGCCTGTGACCGGACCGGCGCCAGCGTCCGTGACAACAGGCCCTGACTCGCACGCAGTGGGGCAGAGTCGACCGGAGCACACGTTCTAACTGGCAGGCCCTGAGTGAACCTGACCTGTATCCGCTCAGAGGCCGCACGCTGGTCAGGGACGCCGATGCCCTACGCCATCAAGACCAGTAGTTCCGCGTTCTCGCAGGTCAGAGGACTGACTGTGACCTGCATCACTCCCGAGAGGCTCGTCTGTCAAAAGCCCATCAAATGGATGTGCGCTCGTCCCCTGCTGCCCAGAACGGCTCGTAGCGCATCTGGCTCCGGGCGGCGGTAGGGTCGTACGGCGTGATCAGGCCAGCCTCAACAGTGTCGTTCAGGAGTCTGGACGCTGTCGCGCTGTTTTTCTGCTCAATCTTGAAGCGATCACGTACTGACGTATTGGTTGTGTGCTCTCTCGTCACGTGGCGTAGGCAAGAATGCAAGTAGACGGCCCGGATCTTCTCGGCCTTGTCCATGTCTTTTAGTGGGCGCGGACCTAGCAGAACAACGCGTGTATGCGGCTCTGGAATTTCAATTAATGGCGCCGGGAGTTGGTAGAGCTCAATCTCTGATGCAACTTTATCCCATCCACTTCCGCGTTCCTCGCAGACACCGATCCTCCGCATGTGAGAGGCTACGGCCTCGTTTCTGGAGCGTGGAGGTGCGTCCACGAATCGCAGGGGCTCCACAAGTGGAGTTCCGGGACTGGTGATCTCGATGCGATCGTCGAAGATCTCAATCATTGGGCCAGTGCCCCGCTCGGTAAGATCCTGGTGGATCAGCGCATTTGCGACAAGCTCACGTACTGCAAGATCCGGATACAAGGGAACTGAAGTGCGGAGTGCTTGACCGATGACCTCATTCTGCGGGAGCAAATTTTGAATATAGTCAATTATACCCTCGAACCCGGAGGCGTATCCGCGAACTCCGACCTGTTCACGTACGGTGCTCACCCTGTTCTTGCCCCGATATTGAACCACTCGCACTGCTTTCCGCGACAGCGTTGGGAAGCTGGAGAGGGTCTTGGCCCACAGGATGGCCCCAAGGTTTGTAACGTCCCACTCCCCGGTCGGCCCCTTCTGGATCAGCTTGTCCGCAGCCAAGCTGGCCAGAATTCCGGTTCGATTCTGGGGGAGTTTGCGGTCCATATGATCGAAGTACGACGCGTAGTCGATCAGATCGAGGACGGTATCGTCATCTGCTTGGCCGTAAGCGATTCCATCCTCGAAGGTGGTGCGGTCGAGTACTCTCCAAAGCCGGCGTGCGTGGTCTGAGTGATCCTTGAGTGGCTTCTTGTAGGAGTCAACGCGGATGTATTCAACACCCTCAAATCGAATTGTTGCATTCAGTGCTGGAGCAACTTGAAGTAGAACGATTCGCTTGCCGCTAACTTGAAAGATGTTAAAAGAGAATTCGACGTGTGGGTCCGTGAGTCGCAGTAGCCATGCCTGAAGTCGTTCGTTCCCGACCTTTTCGGTTTCGGGGTCGAACGTTGTCCCGATTATCGAGTGATTGGAATCATGTACGCCCCAAGCGAGGTATCCGGCGGGTTGCTGGTGGAGAGCGGCAGAATTCGCCAGCGCGGAGATGTACTGGCCGATTTTTCGAGGGTCCTTGTTGTTGCCCTTTAGCTCGATCCACTCGGTTTCCCGTGGAAACCCGATGATGGTGGTTAACAGCTTATTCAAGTACTCGTCACTGAAGGCGTTCGCCAAGGGGCTCTCCCAGTCTTCAGTGGTAGTGTCTTAGCCGCTACCGGGGGTAACATGCAAGATGCGGACTCTCGCGTCGCCTGCGCGCGTCAGGTATCCCATTCGTGAATGAGGTCGTCGCGAATTAAGGTTCAGCGACCCGCCGTCCACATGCTGTCGGTTGCGTCAGGCGCTCATCCTACCTGCGGATGCGACGCCTCTTGACGGCAGTACTTGCACCGGACGGGCCCATCGAAAGGATGCGAGCGCTCGGGGCGCTGCCCCGAACCCCGGCCCTCACTCCAATGGTGCCGGCCAACCCGTAGCTGTCCGGATGGCGTGGTGGGTGGGGTGTGGGTGGTGGGTCGTGTCTCCACCGTCGATTGGTCGCCCTGAAGGGATGCCACACCGCCAGCAGGGGCCGCAAGGCAAAGATGCGCCCCAGGCAGTGGGCACGAGGCCAACCGCACGCCTCGCGCGCACCACCCGCGACGCGCCTTGCGGCCCCTGCTGGCGGCGCGGCGTTGCTACGCACGCCCGATCGACGATGGAGCCACTCAGCCCGGAGACCGTCGCGCGGCGGATGCGCTCGTTCCGGTCCGCGGTGTCGGTGGCGGATGCGACTCTGACCTGGGGATGTGACATCGAGCGATCGGGGCAGCACTCATGGTCGAGCACCCAGCACCAGCGAATCCGCGACCGGGCTCGACGCCGTCACGGTCGGGCGAGGGGGTCTGGTTGGACGTGCCGTACGCGGACAAGGACGCGGCGAAGTCGTTCGGTGCGCGGTGGGATCCGCAGGTCAAACGCTGGTACGACCCCCGCCCACCCACGGCCGGCCTGCAGCGCTGGGCGGCGTTGGCGGAGGTGTCGGATCTGTTGCCGGGGGAGGACCGCTCGTTCGGGTCGGGTCTGTTCGTCGACATGGTCCCGTCGTCGTGTTGGTTCACCAACGTCCGGACGTGTGTCTCGCAGCAGGACTGGGAACGCCTGCGCCGCATGATCACTAGCCGGGCCAACCAGAGGTGCGAGATCTGCGGGGCCACCGAGGACCGCAGCATGAAGAGGTGGTTGGAGGCGCACGAGCGGTGGGCCTACGACGAACACGCCGGCGTGCAGGCGTTGCGCCGCCTGATCTGTCTGTGTTCGTCGTGTCACCTGGTCACGCACTTCGGCTACGCCAACGTCTCCGGTCGCACCGACGAGGCGTTCACGCACCTGCGCGCGGTCACCGGGATGACCGCGGTCGACGCGGAGCGCCACGTCGACGCCGCCGGCCAGGTCTGGATCGCCCGTTCGGCGCGGGTGTGGTCGTTGGACCTGAGCATGCTAACCGACGCCGGGGTCACCCTCGCCCGCCCTGAGGCAGCCGGCCAACGACCGGCGGCGGCGCAACGGGCACTCGGCGAGGCCCGAGGCGCTACGCAGGTGTCGGCTCCAGAGTCCGTTGCGGGGGCCCAGGCGCAGCGCACACCGGAACCGACGGTGACCCGCGATGTCGAAACCGGCCAGGGGCAGCCGCGCGGGTCGTGGTGGCAGCGCCTGACCAGTGGGCGATAGACGCGCCGTCCGCGTGCTGGCGCTGGGTGCTGGTTTCGGCGGGCGTCGCGGAGCACGATGTGCGGCGTGGACGGGCCGGAGCGGGAGTGGCGGGCGGGCGAGCGCCTGGTCGTGACGCTCCCGGATGGCCAGCGGGTGTGGGTCCGGGTCGTCGAGGTGGCCGAGGACGGCAAGCTGCAGGTCGTTCCGGAGTCCGCCGTCACCATCCCCTGACAGCGCCCAGCCGGCTGGACGGAGTTCTTGCCACGGCACCGAACCGTTCCCCGTCTGGTTGATGCCAGCGCTGGAGGGCTGGAGGAATCGGTGTCTGGAGTGGACACTCCCAGGTATGGTCGACCGGGCGCGGGCGCGGGCTGGACCAGTGGGAACGGGTGGGCTGATCCGGCCGATGCTCGCCGCCGCCGGCCCGGTCCCGACGGGTCCGGGGTGGGCGTTCGAGATCAAATTCGATGGTGTCCGTGCCATCAGCTACACCGCCCCTGTCGGCACGAGGCTCTACAGCCGCAACGACCGTGACGTGTCGCGGTCCTACCCCGAGGTCGCCGGCCTGGACCTACTCGACGGCCTGGTCCTCGACGGCGAGCTCGTGGCGTTGGATGAGCGGGGCCGTCCGGATTTCGGGTTGTTGCAGCACCGTATGCACGTCGCCAAGCCCTCACCGGAGCTGATCGCCCGGGTCCCGGTCCAGTACGTGGTGTTCGACCTGTTGGCGTTCGACGGCCGGCCGCTACTCGAGCTGCCCTATGGCGACCGGCGCCGGCTCTTGACCGAATTGCAGCTGGAGCGGCCGGGGGTGACGGTCCCGGCGAACTTCACCGACACCCCAGGGGCGCTGGTGATGGCTGCTGCCCAGCAGCAAGGCTTGGAAGGTGTGGTGGCCAAACGGTTGTCGTCGCCCTATCGGGCGGGGCGTCGGTCCCGGTCCTGGGTCAAGACACCGATCCGGCACACCACTGAGGTCATCATCGCCGGGTGGGCGCCCAGCAGCGGCAACGCCAACGTCGTGGGCGCACTCCTGCTCGCAGCACACGACGCAGACGGGCTGCTGGTGTATGTCGGGGATGTCGGGACCGGGTTCACCGACGCCACCCGCCGCCAACTCCTGGAGCTTCTGGGGCCGTTGCACCGTGACACCCGACCGTTCCCGGGCGCGTTCAGTCGAGCTCGGGGCTGGCCGGGGCGGGCCCCGAGTCGTGGTCAGGTGCACTGGGTGGAACCGGAGTTGGTCGGCGAGCTGGAGTACCGGGCGTTCACCGTGGACGCCACGTTCCGGCATCCCTCGTGGCGCGGTCTACGACCGGACCGCGACCCCGCCGACATCGGGCTACCGCCGCCGGGATGAGGCCGAGTGCACCGGTCCGGCCGATCACGCACGGAGGAGGCTGGGTTCAGCAGGGTTGGTAGTCGGTGATCTGCCACGCCACCCGATACGCCGGAGTGACCCGTAGCCGGCCGGGCGCCGGCCCGTAGTGGGGCACGGGGGCGCGGGTGCCGGTGAAGAACGGCAGCGAGGTGTCCTGCCACCGCACCCCGCACGTGTCGACGACAACGGTCCCGTCGGGTTGTGGGGTGATGGTGAGGGAGTCGGTTTCGATGCGGTCGTAGCGCTCGGGCTCGGTGACGGTCGCGCCGAGGGTGCGCAATGCGGTGGTGCAGTCGGTGGTGTGCCAGGCGTCGAGGAAGGCGCGCAGGCCGTGATCGTCGAACAGGAGGGTGCAGTTCCCGGTGGACTCGGTGAGTGCGACCGCGACGCGGCGCATCAGGTCTTTGGGGACGCGGTCGGGAGTGTGGGGCAGCATCTGTCCGCGGCCTACGTCCCCGGCCGCCTGATATTCGGCGTCCTTTCGGGCGGCGGCGCTGAGGTGATCGACCGTCAACCCGACCCCGCCCAGGATGCCCAGCAGGGCTGCGACGGCCAGGGCGACGCTGCAGGTCCGGCGGCGTTGGGTGAGGGCCACCGCGATCCCGGCGAGTCCCACGGTGAGGGCCACGGCACTCCAACTGGACTGCAGCAACAACACGACCAGACCGGCCAGCAAGGCAACGATGATCGAGTGCTCCCGAAGCCGGCGCGGCAGGAACAGGGCGCCGAGGAGCCGGATGATGACAGCAGCGGCGACCGCGATGGCGAGTATGAGCCCGGGGCAGCCCGCCAAGGCCCACAGCAGCACGCCGGCCCCGACCGCGATACCGGCGAGCAGTCCGGGCCGAACTGGACGCAGGTCCCAGCCGTGGCGGGGTCCCGGTGGCGGTGGTGGGTCAGGTGGCGGAGGCGAGGGGAACACGTTCACGACGCTGACAGGCTCGGTGCAGGCTGTGGGCGTATTCCGTGACAGGCGTTCGCATCTGTTGACGAACCGGGGCTGGCTCGAGTGTCGGCGGCCGAGGGTGGGGGGTCAGGTGCCGGTGGAGCGCCGCCGCCCGGTGGCGCGGTCGACCGCGTCGACGACGGCGAACACCTCTTGGGCCATCAGCAGGGAGATGTTGGTGTAGTTCAGCGCGCAGGCCTCGACCAGTCCGGCGAGGGCGAGGCTGACATCGCCGCGGTGGGCGTCGATGTGCCCGTCGTGCTTGGCGACTTGGCGCAGCACATCGGCAGCGATTTTGATCTCCGTGCTGGCGGCGCGGGCGTCGGCGGCGAGGTGCTCGGCGCGGGTGTAGGGCGAGGTCATGAGGCGCCTCCAGGATGACGCTGCGGGCCGGGGTGTGGTCGGTCTGCGTGGACCCTTCCCCGGTCCACGCAGACCGCGATCCGACGCTACATCGATCATCGAACATTTGTTCTAACGCGATGTGGGGAGTGCCTGAGTCCACCCGATCGGAACATTGGTGAGTGGGCTGGCGGGCAGGGACACGCGCAGGAGTTCGCCCAATCGCCCCACGGGAGTGTGGTGGCAGTCCTACCGTGGCAGGTGTGGAGGAGCCGACCACGCCCGCGGCAACCGGAACACCGCGCCGGCACACGATGCCCCGACGCGCCATGCAGCCGGGCACGCATGACGACCCATCGTCGCAGGTTGTTGTCGTCGTTGCTGTGATCACCTGCGACCTGGGCGTCCTGCTCGGTCGGCGTCGCGACCAACATCTCGCCTGGACCTTCCCCGGCGGAAAGATCAAGCCAGGAGAGTCGCCGGCCGATGCTGTGGTTCGCGAAGTCCGCGAGGAGACCGGGATCAGGGTGACGGTGCACGGCGAGCTCGGCCGCCGTGTCCACCTGTCGCCGACTCGTGAAGGCTGACCCCCTGACGGCGCCGGAAAACTGACCCCTCTGAACGCTCGAGGG
>NZ_JBHSIR010000012.1:0-7705 GCF_042653605.1 Pseudonocardia sp. GCM10023141 | reverse complement strand
CCGAGGCCGCCCGCCGGTTAGCAGAAGACCTCACGGACTGATCACCCAGGTTCGACAACACCCTCTGAGGCTTAACCAGGCCGACCCGAAGTACGGATACGTCTTCGGCAACGGGTCGGACGAGGTCAGCTGGCACAACGCAGAGCTCTCGGGCCGGCAGATGTGCGCCGTGATCATCGCGGGGATCGACCAGGACGACGCTTACGGCGCCGCGTACCCGGCGGTGAAGGCGGCCGGGACCATCACCGCTCTAGACAAGCAGACCGGCGCGGTCGCCGATCAGGTGCTCTGCCCGAAGCCCTGAGTCACGGCGGGGCAGCTGCTCGTGCCTACGGGCGGTCCGCGAAGGGGTCGTCGGGCGGGCGGACGGGGATGGGCAGGCCGAGATCGCTCAGCCGCTGTAGTGCCTCGTGCGCACCGTTCTCGAGCGACTGCGCGGATGCCACGTGCTTGATGGCGTCGACGACGGTGGCGTGGAGGTTCTCGTAGTCCGGCCCGTCAGCGGGTCCGACTCGGCGTTGGATCTCGTCGTCGGTCACCTCGCGACGGTAGAGCTGCCGGGACGAGCCCGGTCGGCGCGGGGTCCCGAGCTGTGCGTCGGCTAATCCGGACACACCCCGATTCGCCGGTCGGTACGGTGCCCGCCATGCCGGACAAGGAGGCCGCTGCTGCGGTCGAGGACGAGACCGCCGGGGCGGCCGAGGGAGATGCCCGAGACGCCGGCGGCAGAGGCTCAGGTGTCCGCTGAGGCCGCGACGGAGGGCGACGCGCCGCGACACGAGGTTGCAGGTGGCGGCCAGCGGCCAGGTGGCCGTCGATCTCGGTACTGCGCTCCGACCGCGCGGGTGGCGACACCAAGACCAAGAAGTCTCGACGACGGTTCGCGATGCCCCGCCGGTGCGTCAACGCGCTCACCATTCACCGGGCCCGACTCGGGAGAGCGCCACAGCTGGACGCACTGGTGTTCCCCACCAGCTCAGGCAGAGAGATGGATGCCCACAACGTGCGCCGCGCCTTCCGGGCCGTCGCTCGAACCGCTGGACTCGACGCCAGCGCTTGGACGCCCCGGGAACTCCGCCACAGCTTCGTCTCGCTGCTCTCGGACTCCGGCATGCCGATCGAACAGATCGCCCGCCTGCTCGGCCACAGCGGCACGACGGTCACGGAACGGGTCTACCGTCACCAGCTCCGCCCCGTGCTGGAAGAAGGCGCCGAGAGCATGGACGCACTGTTCCCGACGGCTGACGCGGGATAGACACTCAGATAGTCACTCGGTGGAGAGAAATCCACCCGTCAAGATCGCTCTATGAGCCTCTGACCTGGGTGGAGCTGAGGGGATTCGAACCCCTGACCCCTTGACTGCCAGTACAGCCCGAAGAGGCATCTGACCTGCGGAAACAGCGAAACCGCAGGCCGCGGTGGTGCAGTTCAGCACTGTTCGACACCGATCACGGCAGCACAACGCATACCCGTGCTCCAGATTTGCTCCAGCTCAAATAGTCAATGCAGCAGCGCCGTCGTGGCAGCCGACGGGGGCGACCGGCGACCCGCTGCTCGGTGCCACCAGTGACGCTCACATCCGCGGGTGCTGGGGCGGTGCGACGTGGCCAATTCCCTCGCATGTCGACCGGTTCCTGCCAGGGTGCAGGCCGGGAACCACCCTGCGCGTCGGGCTCCGGCGTGCGCGCGGTGCCTCGACCGTAACGGCTCGTCTGGGGCCTCGCGCGATTACGAGTCACCGAGATGTAATGGTACGCGACGCTCTGGATCCGCCGACTTCCTCGGCAGCTTGAGGCTGCCAGCAAAACCAGGACGTGGCCAGTCACACTCGTCCGCCGTCGTAGAGTCTGGAACGCAGACGATCAGAACGAACGATAAGATCGAGCAAGTAAACGGAGCTGAGCGGTCGATCGCCGGCCTCGTGGTGACTCCGCCCTAACCCGACGATAGGCATCAGATTCTGTGAAGCATGACCCGTCTCGCGGACTCGGAACAGCCTGTGCAGGATCGTCTCGAAATGATGGCGGCGCGCCCGCCATTGAACGGGCTACATTCTTGGAACTGGGACGGCCCGACCAGGTCGAGTGCAATGGCGACCGCTCCACGGGTCTGGGGCGGCGCCATTCGCCGGGAACGGATCGACTTTAAGCATGGCATCGATCTCGACGATCTGCCGCTGTGCACGCTCAAGGAGCACCTCCGCGTGGTCACGTGCCTCCCGCGAAATCGGAAAGACGTTCGCCGACGCGGGTACGACTACGTCGGGTTGACCGAGGCGGTCAGACGCCAACTGCAGGCCTACGTTGACGGCGCTCATTGCCCGAGCTCCATCCTCATCGGCGATGACGATCATGCTACGAGCGTTCCCTATCGCGAGCTCAGCTTCCACAACGGCGTCCACCGCCGTTTGGGCCAGTTGCTCTGCGAGCGCGCTGCTCTCAGCGGTCAGCGCTCCAAACTCGCGAACCTGGTCGCCGAGCCGGTTGCCCCGGCTCCAACGCCAGGTGAGGAAAAGGGGCGCGGCAACGGTGCACGCTGTGACGAGACCCGCGGCCAGCCCAGCCGTGAGCGGCGTGGCCGTTCCCAAGCGGGTCGCGAGGTTCAGTACTCTGGTGAAGATCAACGATCCATAGACTAGGACGACAACGGTTAACGCTGCAGACCATATGGTTCTGTTGAGCGCGGTGGCACGGAGGCGTCGCAGATCGGCCTGCCCTGCGGCGGTGCGGCCGCGGTCGGCGTCCTTCCGCTGTACTTTCACCGCGCTGGGACCGACGTTGTCCCAAACAGCGTGTAGCTGTTCGCGGTGGTTGCGGAACGCGTGGCCGGTCATCAGCGGCAAGGTGTCGTTCATGAGAATGAGCAGACCGAGTAGCCCCAGCACATAAGCGATGCTCAACGGCTCCGAGAGTGATGCGTTGGTGACAGGCACGAGCAACAGGAAGAAGTCGATGGTGCTGAGCGTCACCGCGCATAACACGCGCATCAGTAGTACGGGCGGGCTCTCACGGTGCTCGAAATTGCCGCGCTCCTCGTTGCGTGCGGCTGCGCGTTGCCGATCGTGCAGGCCGCCCGCAACCTGACCACGTGTCAGACCTGCACCGTCGAGCATGTTGACTGTTTCTCGCGGTAGGGCCTCCCGGGTGGCGGCGTCACGGTAGGCGTCTGCGGCGTGCGTTACGGCGGACGTCGCGAATTCGAGTGCGGCGATGTCGAGGGCGTGGACGTGGTCGACGGGTCCGTCAGCACGGTGAAGTGCACTCTGGATGGCGGCTGCCGCGCCAGGGCCGCGGAGTGTCGCGGCCGCCACCGCTGCGTCGTCGGGATGGCCAGCGGCAACCGCGGAGTCGATGATGGTGTTGGCGACATAGACACTGACCGGATCGAATGGCTCAGCAGCCCGGATCTGGAGTCGTTCACTGTTAGGCAACATCGCTCGCTCCTTCGGATCGTCAGTCGCGTGGATAGGTCGTGACGGTGACAGATCTGTTCGTGGCGGCTTGGGGGTCTGGGGGCAGGGGTGCATCGAATCCAAGACCGTGGACGTCGGCGCCCTCGACGGGTACGCCGGCGCGCCGCAGCAGATCAGCGACGGCCATGGCGCGGTGCATGCTCAACTCGCGAGCGGTTTCGGCGGCGCCGAACCTCGCGCAGCGGCCCGTTACCTCGACGCGGCCATAGTGGCCCGAGCGTACTGCGTCGATCAGCGAGGACAGCGCGTTGACAACAGCTGCTTCGCCGTCGACGAAGGTCGCAGTATCCGGCTCGAAGAGTGCGGCGTTGTCGAGGGGAACCGCCATGGGCGCTCCAGACGAAACAGGAGCAGAGGCCGGGCGAGGGTTGGTCTCCGGCAAATTGTCAATAACCGGTGCCGGCGGCGCATTGGGTCGGCTGGGCCGGGTTGTCAGGTCTTCCTGCACCGAATCAACGATCGCACCGAGATCTCGCAGCAGATCCACCACGAACGTGGATCTCCATGCATTCGTCCGGGGGTTGAACCAAGGTTGGTTACCCACGGGTGCGCTGAGAACCAGGTGCACAGTGGTCCGTTGCAGCAAGCCTGAGGGCAACGCCGCCGCCACCGAATCAGCTGCCTGCGTCGGGTCGGATGACATCAGTACTCGCGCGTCGGCAGGAGCGACGGTCCCGAGCCCCAGCGTGGACAGCCATACCTCAGCGCTATCGTCGCCACGCGTCGCGGAGATCGCAGTAAGTAGCCCCACAAGGTCTCGGCCGTCGCCCAGCGCCGGCGTGGACTTGGCCACGGCGAAAGCTGAATCGAGAAGCCGGGAAACGCCGGCACGGCGGGAGTCTGGGTCGTTGTCCAGGTGGCCTGGTTCGCGCTCGACACGCAGTGGAATAGGCGTCCCGACCTGACGAGCGCCATCGCCGGCCGCTTGCAGGATCACCAGCCGGCTGCTTCCACCTACGGCGAGAGCATCAGCGCGGTCCAGCAGACCGGACGGGACGACAGGCGCAGCCTCACCCTGAGTCACCTGATCAGCAACGATCAGCGTAGAGCCACGGCCACTGTCACCCTGGGACCCGACCCGTGCGACGAGGGCGACAACAAGCCCGGCCATGACGACGACAGCAACAGCAACAGCAATAGGAGGAAGCCGGGCCGGCGTGTGACGACCCCTGCGGCCCCGGGTTACGCGGACTTGCGACCGCACTGTCACGTCTCCTCCTCCTTCGCGGGCATTCCGTGTGACGTGGCTCGACCTCGCGGAACGGCTCGTGCAGGAGCCTGAACACGGGTGAACCCAGGGCGACGCCGTCTGCTGCGGCTCGTTGTCGCGGGTCCGAATCGTTGGTCTTCAGCCACCGACAAGTAATAGTCATGTCGCGGCAGTCGCCCGCGATCAGAGGCAAGTCGCAGCAAGCGGAGACTCTGCACAACGCGGCCCTGGGAGCGGCCGGGAAGCAACGTGGCTGGCCGCCGTCGCGCGGAGACGAGCTCGTCAGTCCACGGCTGGGGATCCCCTGCACCGCACGGCGCCGGCAGGCTGCGACCATTGGCTGCAGCGAGCAATGTGCGGGTCGTCGTGGCCCAGCGCATCCCGGTTCGCGACATCGATCTCACACCCCTTGGAGGTCGCAGATGGCGCATGCAGCGTTTGCCGCAGCTCGCGGATCTGGGGCGAGCCTCACGAGCACGGCCCGGGGTCTTCCGAGGCTGTCGTACCCGCGCGGTCGGTGGCGTTTGGCAGGACGTTCGGCTCGCGCTTCCATACGAACCGAGGTCCGTTCAACGCATCGGCCAAGCGCACGATGTGCGCGCCCCCACCGATGCACCGCTGCGACGGCACGGCGTTCGCACCTCAATCGGCGTCGTCGGTCACGCGTGGCAACTCGGTAGGCACTTCGTTCCGCCCGATCGAGAGGATGAGTCGAGCAGGCCTCGACGTAGGCAACGACGAGGGGGCCGCAGCCAAGCACCAACGCCCCGCTCCAACGCATACCTGGGCTGTAAAGAGCTCCTGCTCCAGCTGAGGCCAAACTCGCCACTACCATCAGGGGGGCCACCGCCTTCAAGGATGCGACCGCGTCAGCGAACTCCGCCGGTTCTGGCGTCTTGAGCGCTGACAGGAGGTGGCCCACTAGGAACGCTGCTGCAATTCCGATCGTCGTCAGGCTGCCCAGGACAACGAGCACGGGGGGCCTCGACGTCGCGTCCAGAGCCAGCAGGCCTACGGCGTGGGTCATCACGAGCACGAGCGCTGCGGCTGACCCCGCGCGCCGTGGAAGCAACGCTCGGCGCTTACCCAACGTGACTGGTGGTGGCATCGGCGGGGAGGCGCCTAGATCGCAGTATCGGCGAACCGTCCGGAAGTATCGTGAGATCAACCGCTCGGACAGCCACCGAAGGACGAACCGCTCGAGGCCCGAGGTCCCACTCTGCTCCGACGCCGGTTCAGCATCAGTGGCGGTCGTGCGGTCGCGACGAGTCCTGGCCCTAGCCATCACGGCCTCGCCTGTCGGGCTGGTGCGGCTCGATGTGAACGCGACGCTCGGTCACTTCGTGCTCCTCGCCGCGGCACAGAGGTTGAGCCGCTGCCCTGCGGCTGCGACCCCGATGCGCAGCCGATCCACCACGAAGAGTAGAAGTGTTGGCATGCAAACGGGAAGTCATGAACGGGAATCAGATTCGGGAATCCCATCTGGGAGCCCTCGACTCGCCGCATCTACGCAGGTCAGCTGGCTAGCAGTGGTGACTGGTCGTGCGCGAACCTGGCTAGCCCACCCAGCTGGGCTGGGATCAACGCCAACGACGACGCGGCTCCGTGCGGGCGCGAGAGCCCAGCGCTACGTTCCGACGGCGCGCACCCGAACCTCCACCCGGGTGGCAAGCCTGTACGGGAATCAACTATGGGAGTTTCATATGGGGGTTGCCCATCGTGAGCACACTGCACACGACCAAGCATCCGCAGGCCCGAAGAGGCAGGGAGCATGAGCACCCGACACCACCCTGGAGGCACAGAGGTGACCACGCTGGCCGACGGGCCCGTCATCCCGCGACGCCTCATCGCACGGGAACTACGCCACCTCCGAGAGTCGCATGAACTCAACTTGGAGCAGCTGGCTGCAGAGACCGAAGTAAGCACATCGACGCTCTCGAGGCTGGAGAACGCCCAGGGAACAGCCAACCCGCTAACGATCAACGCGCTCGTTCGCTACTACAAGGTGCAGGACACGAAACTCGGCAAGGATCTGACCTCGTGGGCTCGCGCAGGGCGCAGGCCGGGATGGTGGCGCCGATATCCCGGCGCCGAGCGCGAAAGCAACCCCACCTATGTCGCATACGAGGCGCAGGCAAAGGTTGCAAAGATCTACACTATAACGAACGTCCCCATCATTTTCCAGACCGAAGAGTACGCCAAGATCGTAGCTAGAAAGCTCAACCCCGACAAGTCCGACGACGAGCTCGCCGCGATGGTGAAGTTTCGACTACAACGACAAAGCATGATCCAAGGCCGGGAAGGACAACCGCCGCTTGAAGTTCATGCCGTGCTGCACGAACTAACCTTCAAGCAGCAAGTCGGATCGCCGCGAGTGATGCGAGACCAAGCTCACGTGCTCTTGCGCGCGATCGAAGCCGACGCCGCGCGACCCGCCGATGAACCAGGACACGTCAGCATACGCATACTCCCCGAATCGGCGGAGATCTGCAGCGGCATGGAATGCCCGTGGGTACTCTTCGAGTACGACAACAATCTGCCCGGCGTATGCTTCCTTGAGTCCCACCTTGGACTTGCTCAGCACGACGATGACCATGCTATTGCGCGAGCAAGCCGAGACTTCGATCAGCTCGTAGCATCCAGCCTCAGCGAATCAGAGTCGGCGGCCTTCATCCGACAGCTACTCGACGATCAAAGTGGACTCACCTAGCTACTTCGACCTGAAATAGGCCGCGTTGCGGATGTGGGGTCGATCCTGGCGACGGCGCAGTGGTGTTGATCTCTGTTTCGTGGTCGATCAGCCCGCGAGGGCGGCGATCTTGACCAGGTTGTGGGCCAGGACCCGTGCCCGGTCCAGATCCGGGCCCCTGCGAGGTGATCGAGGCATGTGCGGTCCCAGCCGTACTGCCGCTTGAGGGTGCTGATCCGGGCTTCGCAGCCGGTTCGCCATTTGACTGAGAATGACAACCCCATCTGGCCCCACTGTGATGGTCTGATCTGGCCCCACCCTGGCTCGTGCGGGG
>NZ_JBHSIR010000011.1:0-1831 GCF_042653605.1 Pseudonocardia sp. GCM10023141 | reverse complement strand
CGAGTGGTGACGGGCGGTGATGACGGTGCGTGGTTGGAGTTGGGGCTGAGCGGCGGGGCTGGTGTCTGAGCGAGGTGGGAAGGGCGGTGATGGCAGTGCGTGGCTGGAGCTGGGGCTGAGCGGCGGGGCTGGTGTCTGAGCGAGGTGGGAAGGGCGGTGATGGCAGTGCGTGGCTGGAGTTGGGGCTGAGCGGTGGGGCTGGTGTTGGTGCGAGTGGTGACGGGCGGTGATGACGGTGCGTGGTTGGAGTTGGGGCTGAGCGGCGGGGCTGGTGTCTGAGCGAGGTGGGAAGGGCGGTGATGGCAGTGCGTGGCTGGAGCTGGGGCTGAGCGGCGGGGCTGGTGTCGGTGCGAGGAGAAGGGGTGGTGATGGCAGTGCGTGGCTGGAGTTGGGGCTGAGCAGCGGGACCGGTGTCTGAGCGAGGAGAAGGGGTGGTGACGGCAGTGCGCGGTTGGAGCTGGGGCTAGGAGTCACGTCGAACTGATCGCTGAGCGCGAGGGGCGCTCAGCCAACCGACACCGGCAGCGGTCGCCGGTGGGAGCGGCCCGTGGCAGGGCCGGCTACAGCCACGCGGATCTTTCGCGCGCCGTGGGTTCGTACGTGGCCCACTGCCGGAAGGGCCGGTCCAGCTTGTAGCGGTAGTCGGGTTGGCGCAGCAGTGTCCGGAACTCGGCGTTGTCCGGGTTCGACAGCGACTCGAAGAAGTCCACCGACCAGTGGAACCAGCGCATGCAGAACAGGCGCATGGTCAGGCCGTGCGACACGATCAGGATGTTGCGCGGTGAGTGTGCGACGTCCCAGTCGCGGTGCAGGGTCTCGAGGAACGTCGATACGCGGTCGTAGACGTCGGCGCCGGATTCCCCGTCGTTGAACCGGTAGAAGAAGTGGCCGTACGAATCGCGCAGCGTGCGCTGGCGCGCGATGTCGGCGCTGTCCTGGTAGTTCGCCCAGTCCTGCTCCCGCAGGCGCGGCTCCTGGCGCGCCGTCTCGACCAGGTCGTCGATGCCGAGGCCCGCGAGCGTCTGGAGCGTGCGCCGGTACGGCGACACGTAGACCCGCACCGGCTGCTCGTCGAGCAGCTTCCGCAGCGTCGTGCCGGCCGCGGCCGTCTGCTCGTGCCCGGCAGCGGTGAGCGGGATGGCGTGGTCGGGGACGCGCTCGAACACGGTCGGGTCGACATTGGCCTCGGACTGCCCGTGCCGCATCAGCACGATCCGCAGCGGTCGCCTGTTCAGGTCCATCGCACCCCCCTCGTCCCCACTCCTATCGTCGCAGGCACAGGATCATGGTCGGGATGGGAGCGGCAAGCGCGACGCACCGCTCACCCGAGACGCAGGGCCGTGCACCGCCACGGCGCGGCGGCAGACCTTCGTTCGAAGCGAGCGGCCAGTGCGCGGATGCGGCCGTCGATGGCGCAGACGGCGGCCAGTTCGACGGCATCGGGGTGCGGAAAGCTGGTGACGACCCGGTCGACCCGGGCCGGTGCGCGCGCCCGCCGCTGTTCGGTGGCGATGCGCCAGTAGCGCAGCGTCCGCGCCGTGAAGTGGGGCGCGAGCTGGGTGTCCGGGCGCCTGCGGTCGAGCACCTCCATCGCGAGCCGCAGCACCCTGGTGAGCTGGTCCTGGACCACGTCCTGCTCTGTCGCGGTCACCGCGTCGTCGACGAGCGGGGGCAGCAGCCGGATCGGGGGCGGTGCCCCGCCGGCACCGGCGTCAGGTTCGTACTGCATCCGGCGCAGCTGCGGTACCGGTCGTTGGGGCACCTGAGAATGACAACCCCATCTGGCCCCACTGTGATGGTCTGATCTGGCCCCACCCTGGCTCGTGCGGGG
>NZ_JBHSIR010000010.1:0-65285 GCF_042653605.1 Pseudonocardia sp. GCM10023141 | reverse complement strand
AGACCGAGGCCGCCCGCCGGTTAGCAGAAGACCTCACGGACTGATCACCCAGGTTCGACAACACCCTCTCAGGCGGCGGCGCTGGCTCGCAGCACGGACGTGAACAGGCCGAGACCGTCGGTCGACGGCCCGGTCAACGTGTCGATCGCGTGTTCCGGGTGCGGCATGAGGCCGACCACGCGGCCGTTGGCCGAGCTGATGCCGGCGATGTCGGCGAGCGAGCCGTTGACGGTGCCACCCGCGTAGCGGAAGACGACCCGGCCCTCGCCCTCGAGCTGAGCGAGGGTGGCGGCGTCGGCGACGTACTGGCCCTCACCCGACTTGAGCGGAACGAGTATCTCCTGGCCCGCGGCGTAGGCGCCGGTCCACGCCGTGGTGTTGCTCTCCACCCGCAGCCGCTGGTCGCGGCACACGAAGTGCAGGCCGGAATTGCGGATCAGCGCGCCCGGGAGCAGGCCCGCCTCGCACAGGATCTGGAAGCCGTTGCAGATGCCGAGCACCGGCATGCCACGACCGGCCGCGGCCACGACCTCGGTCATGATCGGCGCGATGCTGGCGATGGCGCCCGCGCGCAGGTAGTCGCCGTAGGAGAAGCCGCCGGGCACGACCACGGCGTCGACGCCGCGCAGGTCCCGGTCGGCGTGCCACAGCGACACGGACTCCGCGCCCGCTCTGCGGACCGCGCGAGCAGCGTCCTCGTCGTCGAGCGTGCCGGGGAAGGTGATCACGCCGACTCTCATGGTGTGCGGGTCACCACCCAGTCCTCGATCACCGGGTTGGCGAGCAGCTGCCCCGCGATCCGGTGCAAGGTCTCGTCGTCCACCGCGTCGTCCACGTCCAGCTCGAAGTGCTTGCCCTGCCGCACGTCGGACACGCCGGAGATGCCCAGCCTCCCGAGCGCACCCGCAACGGCTTGCCCCTGCGGATCAAGGATCTCGGGCTTGGGCATCACGTCCACCACCACTCTGGCCACATGGTGAGCCTACGGCGAACACCGTTGCCGACCAGCGCCTACGTCCGTGAGGCTGATCGCATGGGTCGATGGCTGGTGCTCCGGGGCACCCTCTTCCTGTCCAGGGCGGTAGCGGCAGCGGCGGTCGCACGTGGCCACGACGTGGTGTGCGCGGCGCGGGGAGAGTCGGGCGGGGTGCCCGACGGGGCGAAGCTCGTCGCCGTCGATCGGCAGCGACCCGACTCGCTGGACGCGCTGCGCGGCGAGCGGTTCGACGCGGTCGTCGACGTCGCCAAGATGTCCTACCCCTGGGTGCGGGACGCGCTCGCGGCCATCGGCCCGACGGCGGCGCACTGGACGTTCGTGTCCTCGATCAGCGCCTACGCCGAGTCCGATCCGCACATCCCGACCCTCGACGCGCCGCTGCTCGAACCGCTGCAGGCGTCGGAGTTCGACGAGGGCATGGCGGGCAACGCCGCGGCGTACGGCCGGATCAAGGTGGCATCGGAGAACGCCGTCAACGAGTCCGTCGGAGACCGGGCGTTCGTGGTCCGCGCCGGGCTGATCTGCGGCCCCGGTGACCGCAGTGACCGCTTCGGCTACTGGCCCAACCGCTTCGCGCGCGGCGGCCGCGCCGCGGTGCCTGCGGGCCGCTCCCAGCCCGCCCAGATCATCGACGTGCGTGACCTCGCGGAGTGGATCGTCCGCTCCGGGGAGGAGCGCCTGACCGGCACGTTCGACGGCAGCGGCCCGGGCAGCACCCTCGGCGCGATCCTCGACGAGGTCGCGGACGCCGTCGGAGCACCCGATCTGGAGCTGGTGCCGTTCACCGACGAGGCGCTCACCGCGGCCGGCGTCGACCCGTGGTCCGGGCCGTCATCGATGCCGTTGTGGATCCCGATGCCCGACGGGGCGGTGCTCGACCGCGACACCTCGCCCGCGCTCGCGGCCGGCCTCCGCACCCGCACGATCGGCGACACCGCGCGCGGGGCGCTGGAGACCGAACAGGAGCTGGGTCTCACCCGGGAACGCCGGGCCGGGCTCAGCCCCGCTGACGAGGAGCGACTGTTGACCCCGTCGTGACGGAACCCGTCATTCCGGCCCGACGAGCGCGACTCCCGGCTCGAGTGCACCGGCATCGCGCCGGTCGATGATCAGCGTGGGGTGCGCGCCGGGGCAGGCCAGCTCCACGCCGATCACCCGGACGATCGAGCCGGTCGACCCCGGCACGCAGCCGCATGCCGCCCTCCACGGCGCCCGCCTGCAGCTCACCGGCCGCAAGTATCCCGCCTCGCGAAGCCAGGTCGAACAGCTCCTCGATCACGAACCGTGCCCGTTGGCCCATTCGGACATGATCGCGCAGGGCCCGGTGCCGGGTCGCCGGAGCTCATCGCCGCCTCATGGAACCTTGTGGCTGCTCAGGGCACGGCATCTGCTGCCACATGGAACCCTGTGGCTGCAGACCCCCGGTTCCCTGCCACCTCCCGATCACCCACCACCACGCGTCGCACAGGCGGCGAGTGTCGTGTGCGCCATCGTGAAGCCGCCCCCGATCTCGTCGATGGCGTCGCCGACGCTCGCCAGCACCGCCGCCAGGTCGTTCGGTGGGAGCCGGGTGAGCCCACCGGTCGTCGAGATCGTGTCGAGCCACTGCTCCTTGGTGTAGGTCTGCTGTCCGTCGAACCGCCACCGCTCCGGCTCGCCGAACCCGCCCGCCCGCCGCATCCCGTCGGCTGCCGTGGCGAACATCTGCTCGTAGATGTCGAGTGCGGTCCGGGTCGGGTCGACGCGGCTCACCGGCGAGTCGGGCACGATCCGTCGCAGCGCCGCGGCGAGGGCCGCCCCCACCGCGGGCGGGGCGTCGAACACGTGGCCGAACACCGCCAAGCGCCCGCCCGGTCGCAGGACCTGCGCGGCCTTGGCCACACCTGCGACCGGGTCCACCCAGTGCCAGGCCTGCCCGGCGACGACCGCGTCGAAGATCCGACCGGCCGGGTCCCACTCCTCGAACGTCGCCACCTCGACGGCGACGCCGGTCCGCCGGGCGAACTCGGCCATCCGCGCGTCCGGGTCGACCCCGAGCACCGTGCAGCCGGCCGCCTGGAACTGCCGGGCCTCGATGCCGGTTCCACAACCGACGTCGAGGACGGAACGCCCGGGACTCCCCGCGACGATCCGTTCCACCAGCGCGTCGGGGTAGCGGGGCGCGCCCGGTCGTACCGTTGCGGGTCCACGCCGAACGATTCGGCCATCTGCCTGTGATGATGGGGCGCACCATCGTCGACGCGGTCATGGCCGACGTCCTGCAACGACGGCTGCTCTGAGTCGCCGCAAGCACTGACGGTATTCGCACACCGTCACCAGTCCTTGCACACGTTCCGCGGTGTGCGACGACTGGCGAACATATGCGACGTCGGGATGGTGCGCCAGCACCAGCCGCGCACCGGCGACCCCGCCCGCGTCAGCCCCTCGCCCAGTGCGAGGAACGGCTCGACGTCCCCGCGCGACCCGATCGTCAACACCGTCACCCGCATCGGGCGATGATGCCCGGTGGACGTCGACCGAACTACGCCCGGTCCGTCGGGTACCGGCGGCCGGGCCGAGGTGCCCGATGAGGTTGTTCGGCCCCCTCGACGAACCACGCGACGGGGTGGCGCGTGCCGAGCTCGCCCACGACGCAGCGCGTCACCGACGAGCTGAGGACGCGGTGGCCTCGGGATCGGTCGACCGCATACGCCCGCGCCTCGAGCTCCGACCGGAACAGGATCTCGACGGCCCCAATCTCCTCTGACCAGGTCGTGTGAACAGCGTAGATCCATTCAGTACTCACTGCGACATAGCACGACATATGACGCCATACAGCGTCAGACGACGGCACTTCAGGTAGCTCGGCACTTACCGTGCTGGCGTGGCAGCCCTGTTGACGACCAGCGAGCTGGCGAAGGCACTCGGCCTTTCCCTGCGGTCCGTCCAGCGCTACATCGCCAAGGCCCAGATCACGCCCGCACTGACGGCTCCCGGCGGGCACCATCGCTGGGACCTCGACGACGTGCACACCCAACTCCGCGAGCTGCGCCAACGCACCAACGAGGAATGACCCGCCACTCCACAGCCGCCCCGGTGGCACAGTGAGCCCGTGCAGATCACCCACTTCGGCCACTCGTGCCTGCTGCTCGACACGGGCGCGGCCCGGCTCCTGATCGACCCCGGCGCCTTCTCGAAGGGCTTCGAGTCACTGACCGGCCTCGACGCCGTGCTCGTGACGCACCAGCACTTCGACCACCTCGACGCCGAGCGCCTCGGCCCGCTGCTGGCCGCGAACCCGGACGCCCGGCTGATCGTCGACCCGGGTACGGCGGGCCAGCTCGCCGGCGTCGCGCACGAGGTGGCGGCGCCGGGCTCCTCGCTGCAGGTCGCCGGCGCGACCCTCGACGTGCTCGGCGGCGCCCACGCGGTCATCCACCCGGACATCCCGATCGTGGCGAACAACGCCTACCTCGTCGACGGCACCCACCTGCACCCCGGTGATGCGTTCACGTTGCCGACGCAGCCCGTCGACGTGCTGTTCCTGCCGACGGGTGCACCGTGGTTGAAGGTCTCCGAGGCCGTCGACTACCTGCGGGCGGTGAACCCGCGCACCGCGGTGCCGATCCACGAGGCCGTGCTCGCGATGCCGAAGATGGTCTACGGCATGTTCGAGGCTCTCGGTCCGGACGGCACCACCGTGAGGGTGCTCGACCGTGAGGTCGCCACCACGCTCTGACGGGTCAGGCCACCCGCGCCACCGGCACGAGCCGGTAGGTGGCGGGCACCGCGCCCAGCGACAGCGCCACGTCCACCGCGGCGAGCACGGCGTCGCGGCGGGCGGGCCGCTTGAGGTCCTTGGCCCGGACGTTGATGCGGACCAGGCCGTCGCGCCGCGCCGTGCGCGCCACCTCGACGGCCAGCACGCGGGCCCGCCAGGCCTCGGCCGCCCTGCGGTCATCAGCGATCGGGCGATGCTCACCCGACGCGCGGAAGCCGAGCACCCGGGCCCGGAGGACGACGCCCGCGGCCGGGCCGTCGAGGAAGCGCACCCCGGTCTCGTCGGCGAGCAGCGCGAACCCCTGTTCCCGCAGCGCCTCGACGGTGCCGTCCGAGGCGATCCAGCGCGGGGGCACGAAGATGTCGGTGCGCAGCCCGAGCACCGTCAGCGCCCGCCGCGCGGCCGTCAGCCGCAGTCCCGCCTCGTGTCGCGGCAGCGTGGCGAACTCCGCCCGCCTGCCCACCCGGGCCACGGAGCTCTGCCAGTTGCCGATCGGGTCGGCCGTGTGGTCGTAGCCGTGCAGCGCCACGGTGTCACCTGCCGCCCGGCGCTGCTGCAGCCACGTCACGAGCGGCGAGCCGGGGGTGGCGCCGCCGGGCCGGAACAGCTGGGTCAGCGGCACGCCGCGCGCGTCCAGCGCGGCCGCGAACGCGGCGCCGCGGGTCAGCGGCTCCGGCGCGTCGTCGGAGAGTCCGGACAGCGAGACGATCAGGCGAGCGGCCACGGTGCCATCAACGCATGCCGGGGTGAACGCGGGCCGACATGCGCGTGCCGTCAGCGGGGCGATTGCCAGTCGGTGCCGGTCAGCCGCTCGTAGACCTCGACGTACCGGGCGCGGGTGGCCTCGATGACCTCGGCGGGCGCCTCGGGACCGGGGGGCGTGCGGTCCCAGTCGAGGGTGGCGGACCACTCGCGCACGAACTGCTTGTCGAACGAGAACTGCGGGCCGCCGGGCGCCCAGCGGTCTGCGGGCCAGAACCGCGACGAGTCGGGTGTCAGTACCTCGTCGGCCAGCACGATCTCGCCGGCCGCGTCGAGCCCGAACTCGAGCTTCGTGTCGGCCACGATGATCCCGCTCGCCGCCGCCGTCTCCGCGCCGCGGGCGTAGACGGCCAGCGTCAGCTCCCGCAGCCGCTCGGCGCGCTCGGCGCCGACCACGCCGATGACCTCGTCGAAGGTCATGAACTCGTCGTGCTCGCCGACCGCCGCCTTCGTGGTGGGTGTGAAGATCGGCTCCGGCAGCTTCGAGCCCTCGACGAGCCCCGGCGGCAGCGCGACGCCCGATACCGAGCCTTGCTTCTCGTACTCCTTGAGGCCCAGCCCGACGAGGTAGCCGCGCGCGATGCACTCGACGGGCAGCATCTCCAGCCGCTTGACGCGCACCGCGCGCCCGGCGAACTCAGCGGGCACGTCGGTGGCGGAGAGGATGTGGTGCGGCACGATGTCGGTCAGGCGGTCGAACCACCACAGCGACAGCTGCGTGAGCAGCGCACCCTTGTCCGGGACGGGTGTCGGCAGCACGACGTCGTAGATCGACAGCCGGTCCGAGGCGACCAGTACCAGGTCGTCGCCGTCGCTGTAGACGTCGCGGACCTTGCCGCTGTGCAGCAGCTTCACAGGATGGCTCCGGGTGCGTAGGTGGCGGCCTCGGGATGGGCGGCGACGATCGCCTCGACGCGCGCGACGACGGCGGCGACCTGCGCCGTGGCGGCGCCGGTGAACTGCAGCGGGTCGGCCAGCAGGCCGTCGAGGATCCCGGCGGGCAGGCCCAGCCGCTCATCGCCGGCGAGCCGGGCCACGAGATCGTTGTCGTTCTGGCCCTTCTCCCGCATCGCCAGCGCGACTCCCACGGCGTGCTCCTTGATCACCTCGTGGGCGGTCTCGCGGCCGACCCCGGCCCGCACCGCACCCATGAGGACGGCGGTGGTGGCCAGGAAGGGCAGGTAGCGGTCGAGCTCCCGGGCGATCACGGCGGGATAGGCGCCGAACTCGTCGAGCACGGTGAGCGTGGTCTCGATCAGCCCGTCGACGGCGAAGAACGCGTCGGGCAGCGCGACGCGGCGCACCACCGAGTCGGAGACGTCACCCTCGTTCCACTGCGAACCGGCCAGCTCACCGGCCATCCCGGCGTAGCCGCGCAGCAGGACCATCATCCCGTTGATGCGCTCGGTGCTGCGCGAGTTCATCTTGTGCGGCATCGCGGAGCTGCCGACCTGGCCGGGCTGGAAGCCCTCGGTGGCCAGCTCGATGCCTGCCATCAGCCGGATCGTGGTGGCCAGCGACGACGGCCCGGCCGCCAGCTGCACCAGCGCCGAGAGCACGTCGAAGTCGAGCGAGCGCGGGTAGACCTGGCCGACGCTCGTGAGCGTGGCGGAGAAGCCGAGGTGCTCGGCCACCCGTCGCTCCAGGTCCTCGAGCCGGGCGGCGTCACCGTCGAGCAGGTCGAGCATGTCCTGGGAGGTGCCCATCGGGCCCTTGATCCCGCGCAGCGGGTACCGCCCGCGCAGCTCCTCCAACCGCGCGAACGCCACGAGCATCTCGTCGGCGGCCGAGGCGAAGCGCTTGCCGAGCGTGGTGGCCTGCGCCGCCACGTTGTGGCTGCGCCCCGCCATCACGAGCTCGGCGTTCTCGGCGGCGCGCCGGGCCAGCCTGGCGAGCACCGCGACCGAGCGGTCGCGGATGTGCTCCAGCGACAGCCGGATCTGCAGCTGCTCGACGTTCTCGGTGAGATCGCGGCTGGTCATGCCCTTGTGGATGTGCTCGTGCCCGGCCAGCGCGCAGAACTCCTCGATGCGCGCCTTCACGTCGTGGCGGGTGATGCGCTCGCGGGCGGCGATGGACTCGAGATCCACCTGCTCGACGACGCGCTCGTAGTCCTCGACGACTCCGTCGGGCACGTCCACACCGAGGTCCCGCTGGGCGCGGAGCACCGCGATCCACAGCCGGCGCTCCAACACGATCTTGGAATCGGGCGACCAGAGGCGGACGAGCTCGCGACTCGCGTAGCGGGCGGCCAGGACGTTGGGAATCACGTCTATGCAGCTTACGGACCGCTCCCGAGCGTGCGGAGCAGCACCTCTCGCGCCGCGGCCCGCGGATCGGGGTCGGCCTCGATCAGCGCGTTGATCACGGCACCGTCGATGATCGCGACGAGGTCGCGCAGCGCCGTCTCGCCCAGCGGCACCCCCGAGCGCACCACGATCTCGTTGAGCAGGGCGTCGAGCTCCACCCGCATCTCGCGCATCAGCGGGGCCAGGTACGGGCGGCGGCCCGCGCCGACGAGCCGCTCGTAGCGCAGCAGTACGGGGTCGAGCCCGCTGTGGCGGGAGTCGGTGCCCATGAGCAGGTCGAGGAGGATCTCGGCGAGTTCCGCGGGGTCGTCCGGGCCGGTCAGCGCGTCGAGCTGCGCGCGTCCCTCGCCGAGCTCCACCCGGCTCGACCAGTCGACGGCGGCCGTGACCAGGTCGTCCAGCGACGCGAAGTAGTACGTGGTGGACGCCAGCGGCAGGCCGGCCCGCTCGGCGACGGCGCGGTGGCGCACGGCGTCGAAGCCGCCCTCGCGCAGCAGTGCGGCCGCGGCGGCCACCAGTTCCTGTCGCCGCCGCTCGCCCTTGGCCGTACCCATGCGACCAGTGTCTCGCGCGTCCACTCAGAGGCGCGGGACGAGGTAGGAGACGATCCCGCCCAGCCGATCGGCGAAGGGCACCGGCCCACCGGCCGTTGCCGGCCGGACCGAGACCACCACGGTGCCGCCCGACGCCGTGACCGCCGACGCCGTGCGTGCATCACCCTGTGCGGGTGGCGGCCTCGCACCCGGCGGCTCGTAGAGCACCGTCAGCAGCCCCGGTGCGCGGGCGTCGGAGACCTCGATGTTGACGCCCCGCTCCCCCGCGGGCCGGCACTCCATCGTGGTGGCAGCGGCCTTGGCCCCGACCGCCTCCGGCAGTGCCTGCTCCAGGTAGGCGCGCAGTTGGGGGTCCTGCCGGTCGGCGCACGCGGCGGTGCCGGGACCCAGTGGCGTGCCGGTGAACGGCGCCGCCCCGGCTGCCGCGGCAGGCGCACCACCGGCCTGAGCGGGGGGTGGGGTCGGGACGGGGGCGTTGTCGGGTGCCTCTGGAGCCGGCGCTGCCGAGCCCGGTGCCGGCGCAGCCTGGGCAGGCGCCGGCGCCGGTACGGCCTTGTCGGCGGCGGAGCCCCCGGCCGCCCCACCGGCCTGCCCCGGCTGTGCGTAGCCCTGCTCGGGGTTGTTGAGCGGTGGTGCGGCGGGCACGCCGTTGCCGACCGCCGGTCCCTCGGTCGCGGCGTAGGGCGCCGCCGCCGTGGTGGTGCCCGACTGCTGGAACTGCCCGGGCAGCACGACTGCCGCGCCGATACCGGCCACGATCAGGACACCGAGTGCGCCCCGTGCCATGGCCGTGCGGCGACGGCCGATCTTGTAGGAAGCCAGCACCACGTCGTCGTGGCCGAAGGCGGGCGGCGGCGCGCCCGGTTCCGAGGCCGCGTCGCGGAACAATGCCGCCAGCTTGTCGTCATCACTCATGTCTCGCCACCTCCTCCTCAGCCCGCGGGTCGCAGGTCGTCGAGCGCGTCACCGAGCGACGCGCGCAGTGCCGCCAGACCGTGGGAGGTCTGGCTCTTCACTGTGCCCTCCGAGCACCCCAGCGCGGCGGCGGTGCCGGCGATGTCGAGCCCTTCGAGATACCGCAGCACCAACACGGCGCGCTGGCGCGGTGGCACCGTGCGCAGCCCGTCCACCAACACGTGCCGGGTGGCCACAGCGTCCGACGCCGACGGCACGCCCACGGTGTCGGCGGGCTCTGCCGTGGAACGTTCCCGCCGCCACGGCCTGCGTGACTCGTCGATGACCGCACGCACCAGCGTCCGCCGCATCCATGCGTCGAGCGCGGCGCGATCCCGGATCTTCTGCCAGTGCCGGTGCAGCGACACGAACGCCGCCTGCGCATGGTCGTCGGCGCGGTGCCAGTCGCCGCACAGCATGTAGGCGGTGCGGCGCACCGTTTCCAGGCGCGCGCGGAAGTACTCGGCGAACTCCCGCTCGCTGGCCTCGTCCACCCGTGCCGTTCCCTCCTCCCTGCGTGCGACAGGGACGCAGGGACCGTCGCACACGGTTGCATGGCCATGAGGAGTTCCCCCGAACAGCGCAACGTCGTGATCGTTCTGTGACCCTTGCGCGACCTCACCGTCTCCAGATGGTTGAATCGGATTCTGTGCGACCCCCATCACGTATCCGCCGCGCCACGGGCACCGAAGGTCCGATCGACCTCCGGTCCGACACGGTCACGCAGCCGACGAAACAGATGCGGGCAGCGATGGCCGCCGCCGAGGTCGGCGACGACGTGCTCGATCGCGACCCCACCATGCAGGAGCTCGAAGAACGCGTCGCTGGGATGCTCGGCGCCGCCGCTGCCATGTGGACGCCCAGCGGCTCGATGGGCAACCTCATCGCGCTGATGCACCACCTCCAGCGGGGCGACGCGTTCCTCGCTCCGGCGGGTTCCCACGTGCTCGACGCCGAGCTGGGCACCGCGGCCTGGATCGCCGGCGGCATGCCGCGCCCGATGGAACACGACGCCGGTCCGGGCAAGGTCTCGCCCGACGCCGTGCGCCGCGCCGCCGGAACGGCCGGCCCGTACTTCACGCTGCGCACCACGCTGCTGTGCGTCGAGAACACCCACAACGGAGCGGGCGGCACCGTCACCGCACCCGAGGAGCACGCCGCCGTCGCGGCGGCGGCCCGGGCCGCGAAGCTGCGCGTGCACCTCGACGGCGCCCGGCTCTGGCACGCCGCCGTCGCGCTCGGCGTGCCGCCCGCCGCGCTGACGGTCGGGTCCGACACGGTGCAGGTCTGCCTCAGCAAGGGCCTCGGCGCGCCCGTCGGATCGGTGGTCGCGGGGTCGGAGGAGTTCGTCGAGAACGCGCGCAGGCTGCGCAAGATGCTCGGTGGCGGGGTCCGCCAGGGCGGCGTGCTGGCCGCCGCCGGCCTCGTCGCGCTCGACCGCATCGACCGGCTGGCCGAGGATCACGAGCGCGCCACCACGCTGGCGGCGGGGCTGCGCGAGCGCGGCTGGCGGGCGTCGGTGCCCCAGACCAACATCGTGCTGATCGCCGTGGCCGACCTGCCCGGCACGCTGCGGCGCTTCGAGTCGTCCGGCGTGCGGGCCTCAGCCATGTCGGGACAGGTCCGCCTGATCACCCACGCCGACATCTCCGACGCCGACATCACCGCGACGCTCGCGCGCATCGGCCCGGTGGAACCTGCCCGATCGGGCGATCCGTCGGCCGGGCCGCGCACCCTGCGCCGCTCCGAGGGCCGTCCCGCCGCCCAGCCCAGGGGCTAGGCCGGAACCTCGGCCGCCGGCACCGTGGCCTTCCGCGGCATCAGCACCAGCGCCACGAGCGACACCACGCAGCAAGCGATGATGTACAACGCGATGCTCGAGCTCGAACCCGTACCCGCGAGCAGTGCCGCCGCGATGAGCGGGGCCGGGCCACCGGCGATCACGGAGGCCAGCTGGTACCCGAGCCCCGCACCGCTGTAGCGCACGTTGGTGCCGAAGCTCTCCGCGATCAGTGCCGCCTGTGGCCCGTACTGCACGTCGTGCACGATCAGCGAGACGACGATGGCCAGCAGCACGAACCCGGACGAGCCGGTGTCGAGCAGGCCGAAGTACGGGAAGGCGAACACCCCGGTCGCGACGATGCCGATGCCGTACACGAGCCGCCGCCCGAAGCGGTCCGACAGATGCCCGAACAGCGGCACGCTGATCAGCCCGACCGCCGCTGCAACCAGCGTGTCGTTGAGCAGTTCCTCGCGGGGCAGCTTCAGCACCGTGGTGCCGTAGGTCAGCACGAACGTGATGAACAGGTAGAACGGCGCCTGCTCGGACATGCGCACGAACGCGGCGGTGAGCACCTCCCGCGGGTGCTCGCGCAGCACCACCCACACCGGCTGCCGCTCCACCACCTTCGTCTCCTTGACCGCGGCGAAGTCGGGGCTCTCCAGCACGCGCAGCCGCACGTAGAGCCCGATCCCGATGAGCACGGCGCTGAGCAGGAACGGGATCCGCCACGCCCACTCGAGGTAGGCGGGCCCGCTGATCGCGCTCACGAGCACCACCGCCCCGGTGGACAGCAGCAGCCCGAGCGGCACCCCCATCTGCGGCAGGCTCGCCATCAGCCCGCGCCGCTTCGCCTCGCCCCACTCCATCGACAGCAGCACCGAGCCGCCCCACTCGCCGCCGACCCCGATGCCCTGCGCGATGCGCAGCAGGGTGAGCAGGATCGGCGCCGCGATCCCGATGGTGGCGAAGGACGGGATCAGACCCATCAGGACCGTGGCGGTGCCCATGATCAGCAGCGTCGTCACGAGCGTCGACTTGCGGCCGATGCGGTCCCCGAGGTGGCCGAAGATCGCGGCACCGACCGGCCGGGCGGCGAAGCCGACGAACTGCGTCGCGAACGCCGACAGCACGCCCGCGGTCGTCGAACTGCCGGGGAAGAACACCTGTGGCAGCACGAGTGCGGCCACGGTGCTGTAGAGGAAGAAGTCGTACCACTCGATCGTCGTGCCGACGGTGCTCGCGACCGCGGCACGGCGACGCTGGGTGCGGTGTTCGGCAGCGGAGGACGTCATCGGGCTCCTCAGGATGACCGGAAACGGACTGGACCACTGGCCCAGTCCAACTCGCACCGAGGGTGACGACTTTCACTCCACCGCGCAAACGCTGGCGTCAGGCGGAGTACCGCTGCTCCAGACGGCGCAACGCTTCGTGGATGTCGGCGGTCGTACCGGCGCACGACAGCCGGATCCACCGGTGCCCGTCGACCGGGTCGAAGTCGATCCCGGGCGCCACCGCCACACCCGTCTCCCCGAGCAGCTCGTAGGTGAAGGCCATGGAGTCACCGGTCAGGTGCGACACGTCCGCGTAGACGTAGAACGCGCCGTCGGCAGGTGCCATGCGGGCGATGCCGAGCCGCGGCAGACCCTCCAGGAGCAGGGCGCGGTTGGTCGCGTAGCGCTCCACGTGCCCGTCGGCCTCCGCGTAGCTGGCCGGGTCGAACGCGCCGAGCGCGGCCTGCTGGGCGAGCGCGGGCGGGCACACCGTGAAGTTGCCTGCCAGGCAGAACGCCGCGTGCAGCAGCCGCGGGGGCAGCAGCAGCCAGCCGAGCCGCCAGCCCGTCATGGAGAAGTACTTGGAGAACGAGTTGACGACGATCGCCTCGCGCGACGTGCTCCACGCCGACGACGCCGCCGGCGTGCCGGCGTAGGAGATGCCGTGGTAGATCTCGTCGCTGACCAGCTGGACACCGGAGCGCTCGCACCACGTCGCGATCGCGGCGAGCTCATCGGGGTCGAGCACCGTGCCGGTCGGGTTGGCGGGGCTCGCGACGACCAGTCCCTGCACCGGCTCGTCCAGCGCCTCCAGCATCGCGACCGTCGGCTGGTAGCGCGTCTCCGGACCGCACGGCAGCTCCACCACCTCGCAGCCCAGCGCGGTGAGGATGTTGCGGTAGCAGGGGTAGCTGGGGCGGGCCATCGCCACGCGGTCACCCGCGTCGAACGCCGCGAGGAAGGCGAGCAGGAACCCTCCGGAGGAGCCGGTGGTGACCACGACCTGGTCCGGGGGCACGTCGATGCCGTAGGTGCGGCCGTAGTGCTCACCGATCGCGGTCCGCAGCGGCAGGATCCCCGTGGCCACGGTGTAGCCGAGCACGTCGCCCTCGATCGCCGCCGTCGCCGCGGCCCGGACGGCGGCGGGTGCCGGGGTCGAGGGCTGTCCCGCCGACAGGTTCACCACGTCGCCGTGGGTGCGCTGGCGCTCCTGCGCTGCCGCCCAGACGTCCATGACGTGGAACGGGGGGATCATGGCGCGGCGGGCGACCGCGAGACCGGCGGCGGTGGGGTTCGTCGTCACCCGCAGAGCCTACGGCCGGACGGCGGCCGCCCTGCCACGCTGCAGGACGGCCGCCGGGCTTGCGAGGAGCGGGTCGTTCGGGTCAGGCCTCGGCGTCGGGCGCGAAGGAGAACGCGTCCCCGGGGGCCTCGTTCGAACCGGACTCGTCCGAGACCGTCGGCACCTCGTCGGATGCCGCCGAGTCCTCGTCCGACGCCGTCGTGTCCTCGCCTGTCGCCGGTGCCGCTTCCGTGCTCGGCGCACCGAACAGCGAGCCGATGCCCGGCAGGGCCGAGACACCGGGCAGGGCGGGCAGGGCGGGCAGTGCCGGCAGGGCAGGCAGGACCGGAAGGACAGGCAGCGCGTCGGCGCCGGGCAGGGTCGGCAGGCCCGGGAGGGCGTCGGTGCTCGGGAGCGTCGGTACGGCGGCCACACTCGGGACCGCGGGCAGGGTCGGCAGCGCCGGGAGTGCCGTGGTGCTGGGCAGGTCGATGCCGAGCAGTCCCTGGTCCAGCGGGTTCGCCGGGTTCAGGCTCAGGATGCCGAGGTCGGGCAGTCCGGCGCTGGGCAGCGACGGCAGCCCGGTCTCGTCGCCACCGGGCTGGGGCAGGCTGGGCAGCCCCGGCAGGGTCGGCACCGCCGCCAGCGTGCCGCTGTCGAGGTGCAGCGTGGCCTCGCCACCGTTGTCACCGTCGGTGACGGCGCCGCCCAGGTCGAGCGTTGCGGCGTTCGCCGGACCGGCCACGGCGAGCAGGGCCATCGGCGCGCCCAGTGCGCCGAGCGCGGCGCGGCCTGCGATGCGGGAGGCGCGGCCGGGGAGTGCGTGCCGGGGACGTGAAGAGTTGGACATGCGTGGTCCTCAGTTCTCGGGGGAGCGAGCGGATCGACCCGGAGAAACGTGAACAACAGCCATCACGGGGAGCGACGACAGCTACCTCTCTCCGGGCACGGCAGAGCCTGTACTGTCACCCGTTCGCGCACAAGTTGTAGCGCGTAGTGCCCGGCGACTCACAGGTACGGCCGAATGGGCCATTAGCTCGCTCTTCGCGCCCCCGCCCCACCGAATACGGTGGACGAGCATCACCCGATCAGGTGACGAACTCTCAGGTTGCGACCGGGGCCGCGACCTCGCCCTGCACCGCGCGCAGCGCGATGTCGGTGCGGTGGTGCGATCCCGCGAGGTGCACGCCGTCGAGGCGCGCGTAGGCGTCGGCGCGCGCGGCGGCCAGATCCGCACCGGTACCCACCACCGAGAGCACCCGCCCGCCCGACGACACCACGGCACCGTCGTCGCGACGGCGCGTGCCGGCGTGCAGGACGCCGTCGGCCTCGCCACCACTGATGACGTCGCCCAGCCGCGGCGGGCCGGGATACCCCTCGGCGGCCACGACGACCGTGACAGCGGCTCCGTCGGCCCACTGCAGCGGCGGCTGCTGCGCGAGCGTGCCAACGGCCGTGGCGTGCAGCAGCGCGGTGAGCGGGGTGCGCAGCAGCGCGAGCACCACCTGGGTCTCGGGGTCACCGAAGCGGCAGTTGAACTCCACCACCGCCGGACCCGACGACGTGAGCGCGAGGCCCGCGTACAGCAGTCCCTGGAACGGTGTGCCGCGCTTGGCCAGCTCCGCAGCCACCGGTGCCACGACGTCGGCCACCAGCTCGTCGACGAGCCCGTCCGGGGCCCACGGCAGCGGCGCGTAGGCGCCCATGCCGCCGGTGTTGGGCCCGCTGTCGTCGTCGCCGACGCGCTTGAAGTCCTGCGCGGGCAGCAGCGGCACCACCGTGTCGCCGTCGACGAGGCAGAACAGCGAGACCTCCGGCCCGTCGAGGTAGGACTCGAGCAGCACCGGGTGCCCGCCGTCGAGCAGCGTGCACGCGTGTGCGCGGGCGATGTCGTAGTCGGAGCTGACCACCACGCCCTTGCCCGCGGCGAGCCCGTCGTCCTTGACCACGTAGGGCGGGGTGAACCGGCCGAGCGCGGCGTCGAGGCGGGCCGGGGTGTCGACGATCTCCGCGGTGGCCGTGCGGACGCCCGCGGCGGCCATCACGTCCTTCGCGAACGTCTTGGAGCCCTCGATGCGGGCGGCCTCGGCGCTGGGCCCGAAACAGGCGATACCGGACGCGCGGACGGCGTCGGCGACACCGGCGACGAGCGGCACCTCCGGCCCGATGACGACGAAGTCGGCCTTCCAGTCGGTGGCCAGCGCCACCACCGCCGCCGGGCCCGCCGCATCGACGCCCAACTGCTCGGCCACCGCTGCGGTGCCGGCGTTCCCCGGTGCGCACGCGAGCGCCGTCACCTCGGGGTCCTGCGCCATGGCCAGGACGATGGCGTGCTCACGAGCACCGGACCCCACTACCAGGACGCGCACGACTGGGAATCGTAGATCCCCCGTCCCGGGCGGTGCTGAGCGCATCGGTCCCGGCGGTGTTCCGGTCCCGTACTGGTCAGACGATCCGCTTGTCCTCGTAGCACCAGCGCCACTGCTCGCCCGGCTCGATGGAGCGCATCACGGGGTGCAGGGTGGCCTTGTGGTGCGCCGCGGCGTGCCGGTGCGGGCTGGAGTCGCAGCAGGCGACGTGGCCGCACGTGAGGCATTTTCGCAGGTGCGCCCACACGTTCTCGCCGAGTGCGACGCAGTCCTCGCAGTCGTCGGCCTTGTCGGGCGGGGGCTCGACCCACGACGAATTCTCGTAGGCGGTGGTGTGTGCGCAACTCATCATCAGTCATCCTGCCACCATGACCACGGAGTTGACGGTTCTCGTCCTCGTCATCGGTTCGCTGGCGGTGACCTGGGCCTGCCGTCGGCTCGACGTGTCGGCACCGCTGGTGCTCGTCGTCGTCGGGATCGGTGCCTCGTTCCTGCCCGGCGTGACGGTCGTCGAGTTCGACCCCAACATCGTGCTGCTGCTCGTGCTGACCCCGCTGCTCTACTCCGCGGCGCTCGAGTCGTCGTACCTGAACATCAAGGCCAATGTGCGCCCCATCGGCCTGCTCGCCGTCGGGTTGCCGGCGTTCACGGCGCTGGTGGTGGGGCTGGTCGCCTGGTGGTTCGTGCCGGGCCTGAACCTGGCCACCGGGCTGGTGCTGGGGGCCGTGGTGGCACCGCCCGACGCCGTGTCGGCGCTGGCCGTGGGCAGGCGGCTGGGCCTGCCGCGGCGCGTGATGACGATCCTCGGCGGCGAGAGCCTGGTCAACGACGCCACCTCGCTGACGCTGTTCCGCGTCTTCCTCGCGGTGGCGGCCGGCACCGGCATGTCGGCACTGGGCGCCACCGGGATGTTCCTGCTCGCCGCCGTCGGCGGCACCGTGATCGGTTACGCCGTCGGCTGGGTGGCGCACCGGATCCGGCGCAAGCTGCGCGACCCGCTCGTCGAGAGCGCGTTCGGTCTGGTCGTGCCGTTCGGCGTGTACCTGCTCGCCGAGGGCGCGCACACGTCCGGCGTGCTCGCGGTGGTCGTTGCGGGCCTCTACCTGGGCCACCACGCCCCGGACAGCGGCTACGCCACCCGCCTGCAGGAGACGGCCGTCTGGCAGGCGAGCGACACGATCCTGGAGTCGATCGTGTTCGTGCTGATCGGGCTGCAGCTGCGGTCGGTCGTCGCGACGGTCGGCGATCTCGGGCCGCTGTTGGTGGGTGGGATCGTCATCACCGCGGCAGTGGTGCTGGCCCGCATCGTGTGGGTCTTCCCCGCCACCTACCTGCCACGCCTGATACCGGCGGTCGGCAGGCGAGATCCGCGCCCGCGCTGGACGGTGCCCGCCGTGATCTCGTGGTCGGGCATGCGCGGGGTGGTCACGCTCGCGGCGGCGTTCGTCATCCCTCCCGACATCCCGGGTCGCGAGACGGTCGTGTTCCTCGCGTTCTTCGTCACCGTGGCCACGCTGCTGCTGCACGGACTGACACTGCCCGCGGTGATCCGCATGCTCGGCGTCCACGAGGACGGGCAGCAGGCCGACAAGCTGGCCGAGGCGCAGACGCAGTACGACGCCGTGCAGGCGTCCATCGCGCGGCTCGACGAGCTGACCGCCGAGGACAACGGCACCTCCTACGGCCACACGGTCGAGAAGCTGCGGCGCTCGGCCGAGCACAGCGCCAACGCCGTCTGGGAGCAGCTGGGCCGTGGGGCGGCCGAGGCGGGCGAGAGCCCCAGCGCGGCCTTCCGGCGGCTGCGCCGCGAGATGCTGACCCGCGAGCGCGACACGTTCGTGGCCAGCCGCGACTCCGGTGACATCGACGACGAGGTGCTGCGCCGGGTGCTGCGCCGCCTCGACCTGGAGGAGGCGATGCTGGCGCGCGACGAGGCGACCTGAGCCCGATCAGCTCCCCAGGTGCGCCGCGAGCAGTTCCGTGCTGCGCAGGGGCCGCTCCTCGTGCGGGAAGTGCCCGGTCCCGGCCAGCAGCTCCATGCGGTGGCCGGCGCCCGCCCATGGCACCGACGCGGCCGCCGTGCTGGGCAGCAGCCACGGGTCGGCAGCGCCGTGCACCTGCAGCACCGGCACCTCCGTGGGGCGCGCGACGGCCGCGGCGAAGCGGCGACCCTCCGGGCGCAGCTGCGAGCGTGCCGCCCAGCGGTAGTACTCCATCGAGCAGTGCACGACGCCGGGGATCTGGATGGCATGGCGGTAGCGCTCGACGGTGGCGGCGAAGTCCGCGGTGGCGGTCCAGTCCCCGCCCGACCACGCTCGCATGATCCGCTCGACGCGCGCCCCACCGTCCTCCCGCAGGGAGCGTTCCGGCCGGCGCGGCAGTTGGAACCCCAGTGCGTACCCCGCCGTCGCCCGGCCCTGCCCGCGCAGGTCGCGCAGCACGGCGGAGCGCACGGCGAGCGGGTGCGGCGCACCCACCACCGCCAGCGAGCCCACCAGCCGCGGGTGCAGCGCCGCCAGCGTCCACGCGATGAGACCGCCCCAGCCGTGCCCGACGACGTGGGCCCGCGGCTCGCCGAGTCCTTTGATCAACCCGGCGACGTCACCGGCGAGGGTCCACAGGTCATAGCCCCGGGGCGGCTTGTCCGAATCGCCGTAGCCGCGCAGGTCGACCGCGACGGCCCGGTAGCCCCGCTCGGCGAGCCCGACGAGCTGGTGCCGCCACGACCACCAGAACTCCGGGAAGCCGTGCAGCAGCACCACCAGCGGGCCGCTGCCGCACTCGGCGACGTGCAACCGGATCCCGTTGGCCGAGATCGCGCGATGGACCCACGGTCCGTCCAGCCTGACCGACGACGGATCCGGCGGCCGGGGCCGCATCCGGCTCAGCTGCGGGGCTCGCTCCGGGAGGCGAGCTCGCGCGCCCCGAGATCGGCCGCCCCGTGCCCGTTCAGCTCGGGGACGGCGCTGTTGCTCTCGCCGCGGCGCGACAGCAGCTGCGCCGAGTCCTTGAGGCTCGCGATCGTGCGCTCCGGCTTGCGGATCTTGCGAACGCGCAGGTAGCCGAGGAACCCGAACGCCCCCGCCGCCAGCAGCATCACGCCGAACACGATGCTGAAGGCTGCCCACTCCGGCAGCCAGATCGCGAGGATGAACCCCAGCGCGAAGAACAGGAAGAACAGGCTGAACAGCAGGATCACGAGCGCGATGACGAAGAAGATGCTGCCCTGCAGACCCTTGCGGACCTCTGCGGTGATCTCGGCGCGCGCGAGTTCGACCTCGGCACGCACGAGCGTCGAGACGTGGGCCGTTGCCTCCTTGACGAGGCTGCCGATCGACTGATCGGCCGACGACTTCTCCGGCTCGGGGGCGAGCGGGATCGAGGGGAGCACGGGGGGAACCTCCGCACCGCTGGAGCTGCTCGGGCTGGCCACCGCGATCCTCCTGCACGTCCGCCTGTTCCGGCGCGTAGTGATCAACGCGTCGGACACCTGATGATCGGCGACATCCTTCCACGGATGGCCCTCCGACGCGCCGTGAGGCGCGCGCTCACCCGTCGGTGTGACGCGATCCGGCCCGACGGTGGCTCCGGCTGCGCAGCACCAGCAGGGCCGCCGCGAGCAGGGCCGCGACGGCCGAGGCGAGCAGCACCGCCGCCTTCGCCGTCAGCACGTCCGCACCGTCGAGGCTCAGCTCGGCCATCAGCAGGCTCACCGTGAACCCCACACCACCCAGCATCGCCACGGCCAGCACGTCGGGCCACGACAGCCCGCGCGGCCGCGAAGCGGGCGTCAACCACACCACGAGCAGGACCGCACCGAAGATCCCCACCACCTTGCCGAGGATCAGCCCGGCCGCGACGGCCTGACCCAGCGGCTCGGTGACGACCGCGCGCAGCGCCTCGCCGTTGACCGGGACACCGGCGGCGAACAGCGCGAACAGGGGTACGCACAGGCCGGCCGACCACGGCTGCAGCCGGTGCTCCAGCCGGACGGCCGGGGCCTCGGACTCCCCCGGATCGGCACGAACCCTGGTCAACAGGCCCAGCAGGACACCGGCGATCGTGGCGTGCACCCCGGCCTCGTGCATGGCGACCCAGGTGGCCAGCGCGATCGGGACGTAGAGCCACGGGGACGTGACACGGCGCCGCTGCAGCATCCAGTACAGCCCGGCGAGCACGACGACGGCCCCGAGCGCCAGCAGGGCGATGCCGGTGCTGAACACCACGGCGATGAGCAGGATCGCCCCGAGGTCGTCGACGACGGCGAGCCCCAGCAGGAACACGCGAGCGGTGGTGGGGAGCGCGGTGCCGGCCAGCGCGAGCACGCCGAGCGCGAACGCGATGTCGGTGGCCACCGGGATCGCCCAGGCCTGTTCCATCCCGGGCGCGCCGCGCCCGACCAGCAGCGCGACGCCTGCCGGCACGATCATGCCGCCGAGCGCGGCGGCCACCGGCAACAGTGCCTGCCGCGGCCGCGACAGCTCCCCGATCACGAGCTCGCGCTTGAGCTCCAACCCGACGACGAAGAAGAACACCGCCAGCAGCCCGTCGGTGGCCCACTGCGCCAGCGTCAGGTCCAGGTGCAGCGCGTGCGGCCCGACCCGGAGGTCGCGCACCGCCTCGTAGGCGCCGTGCCACGGCGAGTTGGCCCAGAGCAGCGCCGCGGCGGTGGCGGCCAGCAGCACGAACCCGCCGACCGTCTCGGTGCGCAGGTAGCGGGCGAACTCCGCGGTCGGCCCGGCGAACCGGGCGAGGTCGAGGCGGCGGGGGGCGATCACGGGCGGCTCCATGAGGGGTCGGGTCGAACACGTGCCGACCAGACTTCCCGGCTCACCTCACACCACTCTACCTGCTGGTGCGCTGATCCCTACTCGGTCGGGCGACCCCGCAACCGCTTGATCTGCCCGCGGCGCGTCTTGCCGTCGAGCCGCCTGCGCTTGGCGCCGGCCGAGGGCCGGGTCGCCCGGCGCTGGGGCGGGTCGGGCTCGGTGGCGGCCCGCAGCATCGCGACGAGGCGTTCGCGCGCGGCGTCGCGGTTGCGCAGCTGGCTGCGGAACTCCGCGGCCGCGATGGTCACCACACCGTCGACCAGCCGGGACCCGAGCCGGGCCAGCGCCCGCACGCGCAGGTCGTCGGGGATGGACGGGGAGCCGGCCACGTCGAACGAGAGCTCGACGCGTGAATCCGTGGTGTTGACGCCCTGCCCGCCAGGTCCGGAGGCGCGCGAGAACCGCCAGTGCAGCTCCCGCTCGGGAATCACCAGCCGTCCCCGCACGGGGAGATCGCCTTCGGGCATGCCCGCAAGCATGCCCGAAGGCGGCCGATCAGTCCTCCGACTTGCCGTCCTGCAGACCCGCCGAGATCAGGCCCATCACCGTGGAGTCGGCCAGCGTGGTGACGTCGCCCACCTCGCGGTTCTCCGCGACGTCGCGCAGCAGCCGCCGCATGATCTTGCCGGAGCGGGTCTTCGGGAGCTCCTCGACGACCATGATCTGGCGCGGCTTGGCGATCGGCCCGATCTGCTTCGCGACGTGGTCCCGCAGGGCCTTGATCGCGTCCTCGCCGCCGTCCTTCGCGGCGTTTCCGCGCAGGATGACGAACGCGACGATGCCCTGTCCGGTGGTCGGGTCGGACGCGCCGACGACCGCCGCCTCGGCCACCGTGGGGTGGCTGACCAGAGCCGACTCCACCTCGGTCGTGGAGATGTTGTGCCCCGAGACGAGCATCACGTCGTCGACGCGGCCCAGCAACCACACCGCGCCGTCGTCGTCGTACTTCGCGCCGTCGCCCGCGAAGTAGAAGCCCTGCTTCGCGAAGCGCGACCAGTACGTCTCGCGGAAGCGCTCCTCGTCGCCCCAGATGCCCCGCAGCATCGACGGCCACGGCTTGTCCAGCACCAGGTAGCCACCGCCACCGTTGCCGACCGGCTCGCCGTCGTCGTTGACCACGACAGCGGAGATCCCGGGCAGCGCGCGCATCGCGGAGCCCGGCTTCGCGGCCGTGACCCCGGGCAGCGGGGCGATCATGATGGCGCCGGTCTCGGTCTGCCACCAGGTGTCCTCGATGGGGCACCTGTCGTGGCCGATGTTCTCCCGGTACCACATCCAGGCCTCGGGGTTGATCGGCTCACCGACGCTGCCCAGCACCTTGAGCGAGGAGAGGTCGTACTTGTCGGGGATCTCCTTGCCCCACTTCATGAACGTGCGGATCAGCGTGGGCGCGGTGTAGTAGATCGAGACGCCGTACTTCTGGATGATCTCCCAGTGGCGCCCCTCGTGCGGGGTGTTGGGCGTGCCCTCGTACATCACCGACGTGGCGCGGTTGGCCAGCGGCCCGTAGACGATGTAGCTGTGCCCGGTGACCCAGCCGATGTCGGCGGTGCACCAGTAGACGCTCTCGCCGGGCTTGTGGTCGAACACCACGTTGTGGGTGTACGCCGCCTGGGTCAGGTAGCCGCCGGAGGTGTGCAGGATGCCCTTCGGCTTCCCGGTGGTGCCCGAGGTGTAGAGGATGAACAGCGGGTTCTCGGCGTCGAAGGGCTGCGCCTCGTGCTCATCGGACGCGCCGTCGACGGCGTCGTGCCACCAGACGTCGCGACCCTCGGTCCACGGCACCTCGGTCTCGGTGCGCTTGACCACCAGCACGTGCTCGATCGACGGGGTGTCGGCCACCGCCTCGTCGGTGTTCTCCTTCATCGGGGCGGGCTTGCCACGCCGGTACTGGCCGTCCGAGGTGATCAGCAGCTTGCACTCGGCGTCCTCGATGCGGGCCTTCAGCGCGCTCGGGGAGAAACCGCCGAACACCACGCTGTGCATCGCACCCAGGCGCGCGCAGGCGAGCATGGCGAAGACCGCCTCGGGGATCATCGGGAGCTGGATCGCCACCCGGTCGCCCGCCGTCACACCCAGCGCGGCCAGCGCGTTGGCGGCCTTGCACACCTCGCGCTTGAGGTCGGCGTAGGTGATGGTGCGGGAGTCGCCCGGCTCACCCTCCCAGTGGTACGCGACCTGCTCGCCGAAACCGTCGGCCACGTGGCGGTCGACGCAGTTGTAGGCGACGTTGAGCTGACCACCGACGAACCACTTCGCGAACGGCGGCTGCCAGTCCAGCACCTGGTCCCACTTGCGGTTCCAGTGCAGGCGGTCGGCCTGCTCGGCCCAGAAGGCCTCTCTGTCGGCGTCGGCGGTGGCGTACCAGTCCTCGGTCGCGTTGGCCTGGGCGGCGAACTCCGCGCTGGGTGGGAAGCTGCGGGTCTCCGTGGACAGATTGCTCAGCGTGGGTCCGCCTGGAGCCGAGTCACTTGGGGCCATGTCCTCAGTGTCCTCCTCAGTCCTGCGCGCCGCCGGGCCACTGGCCGTGCGGCGCCTCGTCGAGAAGAGACGCTAGTGCCCCCCGATCGTGGATGCACCGTCAGTACGGACAGTGCACGCCCCGTACCGGCGGTAGCCGCGCAACGACCGGGCGTCGCCGGGATGACAGCATGACCGGGTGGCTCCGTCGCGCGTCTCCGATCCGCTCGCCCCGCTCCTCGACCTGCCCGGGGTGGCCGAGGCCGTGACCGCGGCCCGCGACGCGCTGGTCGCCGTGCACAACCATCCGGTGAACCTGAAGGGATGGCCGGCGTCGGCCGCGGAGGCCGGGCTGCGCGCAGCGCGGGCGTCGGCGGCGCTGGAGGGCGCGCGGATCGAGACCGGGGACACGGCCACCGATCCGGTGCTCGCCGGGTCCGTCCGGGTGGCGGAGGAGTCGGTTCGGCTACTCAGCGTCTGGCGCACGTCACCCCTTCAGGCACTCGCCCGGTTACACCTCGTAGCCGCGGCCGACATCGTCCCGGCCGACCGGCACGGCGCCGAACTGGGCCGTCCGCACAACTCGGCAGCGGTCTCCGCGCGCCTCGCACTGCTGACCGACCTCGTCACCGGTGGCACGCGGGTGCCCGCCCCGGTGCTCGTGGCGGTCGTGCACGGCGAGCTGCTCGCGCTCGAGCCGTTCCCGTCGGCCAACGGTGTGGTGGCCAGGGCCGCCGCCCGGCTGACCGCGGTGGCCGCCGGCCTGGATCCCCGCGGACTGGGTGTTCCGGAGGTGGGTCATCTGCGCAAGGCGGCCGAGTACCGCGCCGCCGCGGCGGGCTTCGCCGGCGGCAGCCGAGAGGGGCTCACCACCTGGTTGCTGCACTGTTGTGCCCAGTGGGAGGCCGGCGCCCGCGAGGGCCTGTCCATTGCGGACGCTCGCACGTAGGGCAAAAAGAAGACGGACGGTGCCCCCGTGCAGGGACACCGCCCGCCACCGCGAAGTTCAGGATCCAGGCGTGCACTACGTGTCGTGTTGCGGCCTCGGCGTCCAGCGTCCCGGTACGCAGGCCCACGACGACATGCCTCCCGCGGCGTGCTGTGCGTGGAGTGCCCGACCTTCGCGCACGGAGCTCTGCTCGGGGAGGACGGGTGCTTCTCTGCCGCACCGCCCCTGGCCGTTCAGAAGTCCGTGACCTCTTTGTAGTACGTGACGGGGAGCACAGCAAGGGCCCCGTGCGTATGCACCGGTTCAGGCACGCAGGGTGGCGATCATGCTCCGGTGGGGGACGGCAGTCCCGCCGGGCCACCGCGTCGCCGCAGCCCGACCCAGCCCAGGCCCAGCACCACCGCCGCGACACCGGTCGCCACCGCGACCCGCGGGACCCGCGACCGGAACCGCGACCGCAGCGCCACCGGGTTGTCGAACGTCAGCACCGGCCAGCCCCGCTGCAGCGCCGCACGCCGCAGCGCGCGGTCCGGGTTGACGGCCGTGGGATGCCCGACGGCCTCCAGCAGCGGCAGGTCGGTGATCGAGTCGGAGTACGCGTGGCAGTCCTCGAGCCGGAAGCCGCGCTCAGCAGCGATCGCGCGCGCCGCGGCCGCCTTCTCCTCGCCGTAGCAGTAGTACTCGATCTCCCCCGTGTACCGGCCGTGATCGACGCCCATCCGCGTGGCGAGGCAGCGGTCGGCCCCCACGAGCGCCGCGATCGGCTCGACGACCTCGAGCCCGGACGCCGAGAGCACCACGATCTCGTCGCCCAGCGCGCGGTGCTCGGCGATCAGCGCCGTGGCCTCCGCGTAGACGAGCGGCTCGACGATCTCGTGCAGCGTCTCGGCCACGATCGAGCGGATCTGCGCGACGTCCCAGCCGGTGCACAGCACGGTGATCCGCTGCCGGAGCAGATCCATCGTGTCCTCGTCCGCACCGGCGAACACGACCATCAACTGGGCGTAGACGCTGCGCAGCGCAGCTCGGCGACTGATCAGGCCCTGCCTGCGGAACGGCCTGCTGAAGGCCAGCGCACTCGATCCGGCGATGATCGTCTTGTCGAGGTCGAAGAACGCCGCAGCCGCGGTGTGCGCCACCGCCGCGCCCGCCGTCGGGATGGAGCGAGGGAGCTGCGGAACACCGGACACGTCGCGTCACCTTGCCAGAACCTCGGCCGCTGCCACGCACAGGTGGCTCACAGGCTGCGGAAGGACGCACAGATGGTCCATCCAGGGGCGCGCATTGCAGCGCGTCAACGGCTACAGTTGTGAGAGTCCGGCTTGTCCGGGCATGGTTCAGCTCGACCCCCCGGAGCTGAACCGACGACGACCCCCGCCAATCCCCCCTGGCGGGGGTCGTCCCATGCCCGGGGTTCCCCCGGTTCAACGATGCCCGACGGCACCGACAGAACCGAGCGATGGCGGCGGCGGGGCGCCGAGTTGTCCACATCGACCTCCGCTTGTCCACAGCTTCGCGATCGGTCCACCACGCCGCCCCGCGGCACCGCACGCTGGGCTGTGCCGCTCCACCCGGGAGCGCACAGCACCTGGAGGCGGGCGTGCAACCGATCACGGACGAGCGTCGTGGGCTCGTGATGGTGTCCGATACCGAACTGCTCGACGGCATCCTGCGGCTCGCCGCAGCAGCGGGGTGCGAGCTGCATCGGGTGCTCGACGCGAGCCAGGCGCGCCACCTGTGGCCGGGCGCGCCACTGGTGCTGCTCGATGCCCGTGCCGCGCACCAGTGCGCCGAAGCCGCGCTCCCCCGGCGCGGCGGCGTGGTGGTCGCGGTCCGCGGCGATCCGGCAGCCGAGGTGTGGCGCCATGCCGTCGCCATCGGCGCCGAGCACGTCGTCTCGCTGCCGGAGGCCGAGCCATGGCTGATCGCCGCCCTCACCGAGGCGGCAGAGGGGCGCCAGGACGCGGGCGCGGTGCTCGCCGTCGTCGGCGGCAGGGGCGGTGCCGGTGCGTCCGTGCTCGCCACCGTGGTGGCCGTCACCGCGGTCCGGGAGGGCAGGCGCGTGCTGCTCGTCGACTGCGATCCGCTCGGCGGCGGCCTGGATCTCGTACTCGGCGCGGAGGATCTCGGCGGCCTGCGCTGGCCCGACATCGACGTGGGCGGCGGCCGCGTCCCCGCCACCGCCCTGCACGCCGCACTGCCCGCGCCACCGGTCGGGCGCCGCAGCGGCGGCGGGCTCGCGCTGCTCTCGTGCGATCGCTCCGCGCACGGCCCCACCCCGGCGGCGGTGTCCTCCGTACTCGCCGCGGGCAGGCGCAGCGGCGACACGGTCGTCTGCGACGTCCCCCGCTACCCCACCGAGGCCGCGCTCGCCGCGCTCGGCGCCGCGGATCTCACGGTGCTCGTGGTGCCGTCCGATGTGCGCTCGTGCGCGGCCGCCGCCCGCGCGATGGCGGTGATCGCGGAGCACAGCAGCGACATCCGGCTCGTCGTGCGCGGCCCGTCGCCCGGCGGGGTCGAGCCCGACGAGGTCGCCATGGCGCTGAACCTGCCGCTGCTCGCGGCGATGCGGCCCGAACGCGGCCTGGCCCGCACGTTGGAGCGGGGTGACGCACCCGGTCGCCCGCACGGCCCGCTCGTCGCCACCGCCGCAGCCGTGCTCGCCCAGCTGCACCCGCATGCGGGCTCGGCCGCGGGAGCCGCATCGTGAACGGCATCGGCACGGGCCCAGCCACCGGCGCCGGGCTCGCACTCGTCGACCGCGTGCGCACCCGCCTGGCCACTTCCGGTGGGGGCACCAGCCAGGCCGCCGTCGCCGATGCCGTGCGGGCCGAGTCGGGCGGCGTCGCGTCGGATCTCGACGTCCTCGCGGCACTGCGCACACTGCGCCAGGAGTTCGTCGGTGCCGGCCCGCTCGACGAACTGCTGAGCGATCCACGCACCACCGACGTGCTGGTGTGCGGTCCGAGATCGGTCTGGGTCGATCGCGGAGCCGGCCTGGAACGCTCAGCCGTCCGGTTCCCGGACGAGGCCGCGGTCCGCAGGCTCGCCCAGCGCCTCGCGCTGGCCGCGGGGCGCCGCCTCGACGACGCCAGCCCGCACGTCGACGGCTGGCTGGCCGACGCCGGGGTGCGCCTGCACGCCGTGCTCGCTCCGATCGCCGCCGACGGCACCTGCCTGTCCCTGCGGGTGCTGCGACCGTCGGCACACGATCTCACCGGGCTGCGCACGCTCGGCACGGTCGATGCCGACGGCGAGGCACTCCTGCGGGCGGTCCTCACCGCCCGGCTCGCCTTCCTCGTCTCCGGTGGCACCGGCTCCGGCAAGACCACCATCCTGGGCGCGCTGCTCGGCGCGGTCGATCCGAGCGAGCGGCTGGTGCTGGTCGAGGATGCCGAGGAGCTGCGCCCGCGCCATCCCCACGTCGTGCGGCTGATCGCCCGGCCCGCCAACATCGAGGGTGCGGGTGGTGTGCCGCTGCGCGATCTCGTGCGCCAGGCGCTGCGCATGCGGCCCGACCGGCTCGTGGTCGGCGAGGTCCGGGGCGCCGAGGTGTGCGATCTCCTCGCCGCGCTCAACACCGGTCACGAGGGCGGCGCCGGCACCGTGCACGCCAACTCCGCGCGCGAGGTGCCCGCCCGCATGGAGGCGCTCGCCGCGGCGGGTGGGATGCCCTGTGCCGCGCTGCACAGCCAGCTCGCAGCCGCCGTCCAGGTGGTGCTCCACATGCGCAGGCTGCGCGCCGGGCCGCGCGTCCTCGATGCCGTGGCCGTGCTGGCCCGCGGCCCCGACGGTGTCGCCGTCAAGCCGGCCTGGACGCGCTCGGCCGGCTGGTCCGACGCCCGCACCCAGCTGGGCGAACTGCTTGCCGAGCGGGAGGTGGCGGTCCCGTGGTGATGTCGCTTTCCTGCCTCGCCGCGGCGGCGGCGGTGCTGCTGGCACCGGGCACCGCAGCACGGGCCCGCATCCACGGTCTGTGGCCCACACCGGCCAGGCGACGTTCGTGGCGGCCCGCTGCACTCGGCCCGGTGGCGCTCGGGGCGATCGGGGGGCTGCTGCTCGCCGGGCCGGGTGGGGCCGTCGCCGGAGCGGTCGTCGCCGGCACTGCACGCGGGCGCCACCGCCACCGCCGCGGCGCGCACCACGCCGCCGACACCTGCGAGCAGCTCGCCGACGCGGTCCGCCGCATGGCCGAGGAGCTGCGGGCCGGCACCCATCCCACCGCCGCACTGGCCGGCATCACGTCCGACGGTCCACAGGCCCGCGCGGTGCTCGGCCCGGCCGCCGTCGCGGCCGGACTCGGCGACGACGTTCCGGCCGCGCTGCGTCGCGCCGCCGGCGAGCATCCGGCCGTGGCGGGCGACGTGGAACGGATCGCCGGGGCCTGGGAGCTCTCCACCCGCCACGGCGTGCCGCTGGCCGGCCTGCTCGCAGGCGCCCAGGAGCACATCCGATGGCAGGTGCGGTTCACCCGCACCGTCGGTGCGCAGCTGGCCGGGCCCCGTGCCACCGCCACCGTCCTCACCGCGCTCCCGGTGCTCGGGCTGGGCCTCGGCCAGCTGGTCGGCGCCGATCCGATCGGGGTGCTGCGCAGTGGGCTGCTCGGGCAGGTGCTCGTCGTCGTCGGCGTGGCGCTGGCCGCCGCGGGATCGGCCTGGACCGAGCGCATCATCGCCGCGGCCACACCCCGATGACCACGGTCACGGCACCGAGCACGTCCGGCCTCGGGGGCGGCGCCGCACTGCTGTCGCTCGCACTGCTGGCGCTGGCGCTGCTGGTCGGGGGCCCGCCCACCGGGCGGCTGCGCCTGCTCGAGCTGGGCGCCGCTCCCGCCCGGCCGGCCGGCCCGGTGCCGGTCCTGCGCCCGTACTGGGCGGCTGTCGGTGCGCTCGCGATGGGTGCGCTGGGATGGGCCTTCGGCGGCCCGGGCGCCGGCGTCGTGCTCGGTGGTGCGACGGCCGCCATCCTCGTCGTCGCGTTGCGCCGGATGGCCCGGCCCGCGCCCCAGGAGAGCGACGCGGAGCTCGCCGGACGCTGGGAACTGCTCGCCGTCTGCCTCGATGCCGGGCTGCCCGTCGCCGCGGCCGTCTCGGCTGCCGCAGCGCCGCTGCGCGGCAGCGCCGGCATCCTGTTGCGCCGGGTCGCGGGGCTGCTGGAACTCGGGGCCGACGCCGCCGAGGCCTGGCACGGCGCCGAGGAGCTCCCAGCATTGGCGGCGTTCGCCCGGGCAGCCGGTCGCTCCGCAGGCACCGGTGCTGCTCTCGCCCAGGTCGCCGCGGCCGAGAGCACCCGGCTGCGCGCCGGCCTCGTCGACACCGCACAGGCCCGCGCCCAGCGGGCCGCCGTGCTCATCACCGCCCCACTGGGCCTGTGCTTCCTGCCCGCGTTCCTGGTGCTCGGCATCGCGCCGGTCGTCATCGGGCTCGCCGGTCGGGCACTCGCGCAGTGGTGAACCCGCAACTCGTCCACCTGCTCATCCAGCACCGAGGAGAGAACCATGTCCCCCACCCACGCCCCCGCCCACACCGTCATCACCAGGCTGCGCCGGCTGCGTCACGACGACTCCGGCATGTCGACCGTCGAGTACGCCATCGGCACCATCGCCGCGGCCGCGTTCGCTGCCGTGCTGTACGCGGTCGTCAGCGGCGATTCGGTCGTCACGGCTCTCACATCACTGATCGAGCGCGCCCTCTCGGCCACCTTCTGATGGGCACATCCTGATGCGGCGATGGTGCGGTCCCGGTGCCGATCGCGGCTCGGTCACCGTCGAGGCCGCGCTCGCGCTCTGTTCGCTGGCCGTCTTCCTCGCCGTGGCGATCGGCGCGGTGATGGCCGTGGCAGCGTCCATCCGCTGCACCGACGCCGCCCGTGAGCTGGCCCGGCTCGCGGCGCGCGGTGAACCCGACCGCGGGCGCGCCGTGGCGGCCGAGCTCGCACCCACCGGCGCACGTCTCGACGTCGTGCAGCGCGGCGACACCGTCACGTCCGAGGTGTCGGCACAACTGCTGGTGCCGCTGCCGATCAGGGTGGGCGGGCGGGCCGTGGCTGCCGTCGAGCCGGGCACACCGTGAGCCGGCCTGCCGCGGTCGATCGCGAGAGCGGGTTGGCCACGGTCTGGGCCGCCGCCGGCGTCGCGGCGATCGTCGTCGCGATGGTGTTCGGCCTGCACCTGGCCGCCACGATCGCCGCACGACACCGTGCCGAGTCGGCGGCCGACCTCGCCGCGCTCGCGGCAGCAGGGCTCGCCGCGCAGGGCACCGTCACCGCTTGCGCCAGAGCCACCGAGCTCACCGCCGCGATCGGCGGCCGGGTCGTCCGGTGCCGCCTCTCCGGGTGGGATGCGCTCGTCGAGGTCGAGGTGCCCCTGCCCATCACCCTCCCCGGCCGCAGTGTCGCCGCAGGTAGGGCGCGGGCGGGCCCGGGAATCCCCGCCGCAGCCGAGCCACCGCCGCCCGGCGCGGCACAGCTGCCGTCGGTCGACACTGATCCACAACGGCCCGCTACACCCTCCCCCGCACGAAGATCCACCCCAAGATCGGCGAGCGGTCGCCGAGCTCGGCCGGGCGGGTCGCCACCGCCGCGACGGCGCCGCCGCTGCGGCAGTTCGCTCCGCCCGACGACTGGGCGCAGGGCCGATGCGTTCGTCGTTGCTGCTGCACCGATCGGCGACGCGCTCTGGCCTCGCGAGCACCGACGAGGGCCTACTGGAACCAGTCGCAACAACACAGTGTTCGCTCCCCAGACTGCGGTGGGGCCGGTGCGTCGCCCCGACGCCCACCCCCATTCCGGTTCCACCGCGCATCGGTCGTCGCCGGCCGGCCCCTCCCCCGACCGGGCCGGCCGGCGGCGACCTACCTCGCCTCGGCGCCGGACGTGGGCCCACCACGCAGCGCCGCGAGCACCACGTCGAGCACCATCACCGCACCGGCCTTGTCCAGCGGCGAGTTGCCGTTGCCGCACTTGGGCGACTGCACGCACGACGGGCACCCCGTGCGGCACTCGCAGTCGTCGATCGTGGCGCGCGTGGCCGCCAGCCACTCCAGCAGCACCACGTGACCCCGCTCGGCGAACCCGGCGCCACCGGGATGCCCGTCGTGCACGAACACCGTGGGGCGCCCGGTGGCCGGGTGCATGGCGGTGGACATGCCGCCGATGTCCCAGCGGTCGCAGGTGGCGAACAGCGGCAGCAGACCGATCGCGGCGTGCTCGGCGGCGTGCAGCGCCCCCGGCACCCTTGCGGGCTCGAGCCCGGCCGCCAGCAGCGTCTCCTCGGCCACGTCGTACCAGACGCCCCGGGTGTGCAGTGTCTGTTCCGGCAGGTCCAGTGGCACGGTCTCGAGCACCGTGCCGTCGGGCGACTTGCGCTGGTAGGCCACCACCTGCGACGTCACCGTCACCTCACCGAACGACACGTGCACCGGCCCGTACGCGCGGTGGTGCAGCACGCGGGCCACCTCCACGTCGGCGGTGGAGCGCGCGTCGGTGCGCCAGTCCGGGTCGGCCGCATGCACCAGCGCCACCGCCGCATCGAGATCGAGGTGATCCACCACGTAGCTCTCCCCGCGGTGCAGGTACACCGCCCCGGTGTGCGCGGTGGCGGGCGCGGAGCCCGCGTCCACCGTGCCGAGCATCCGGCCGGTCTCCGACTCCACCATCGCCACCTGGCCGAGCCCCGAACCCCGGATGTCCACCGACGCTGCCGGCTGCTCCCGGGTGGACGGCCAGTACCAGCCGGTGGGCCTGCGCCGCAGCACGCCGTCTCGCACGAGTTCCTCGAGCAGCACCTCGGTGGGGGCGCCGCCGAACACGGTGGCCACGTCGGCCTCGGTCAGCGGCAGCTCTGCGGCCGCACAGGCCAGGTGCGGTGCCAGCACGTAGGGGTTGCCCGGATCGAGCACGCATCCTTCCACCGGTGCGCCGAGCAGCGCCTGCGGGTGGTGCACGAGGTAGGTGTCCATCGGGTCGTCGCGGGCCACGAGCACCACCAGCGCCTCGTCGCTGCCGCGGCCTGCCCGCCCGGCCTGCTGCCAGAACGACGCGCGGGTGCCCGGGAAGCCCGCCACCACCACGGCGTCGAGACCGGAGATGTCCACCCCCAGCTCCAGCGCGTTGGTGGTGGCCACTCCCAGCAGATCACCGTCGGCGAGTGCGGCCTCCAGTGCACGGCGCTCCTCCGGCAGGTACCCGCCGCGGTAGGGCGACACCCGGGGCACGAGCGCGGGGTCGACGTCGGCGAGCACCCGCTGCGCGCCGAGCGCCGTCAGCTCCGCACCACGCCGCGACCGCACGAACGCCAGCGTGCGAGCACCCTCCAGCACCAGGTCGGCCAGCATCCGCGCCGCCTCGGCACCCGCGGCCCGCCGCACCGGGGCGCCGTTCTCCCCGGCCAGCTCCGGCAGCAGCGGCGGCTCCCACAGCACCACGGTGCGGCCTGCGGCGGGCGATGCGTCCACGGCGACCGCGCTCACCTCGCGCCCGGTCAGCCGCGACGCGAACGCGGCCGGCTCGGCCACCGTGGCCGACGCCAGCACGAGCGTGGGATGCGATCCGTAGCGCTCGCAGATGCGCAGCAGCCTGCGCAGCAGCAGCGCCACGTGCGAACCGAACACCCCGCGGTAGGTGTGGCACTCGTCGATCACGACGTAGCGCAGCTTCCGCAGGAAGCCCGCCCAGCGGCTGTGGCGCGGCAGCATCGAGCGATGCAGCATGTCGGGATTGCTGAACAGCCACCGCCCGTGCAGCCGGGCCCAGTCGCGGGCGTCGAGTGACGTGTCGCCGTCGAAGGTGGCCGGGCGCACGTCCTCGAGCCCCAGCGCGTCGAGCGCCCGCAGCTGATCGGCGGCGAGCGCCTTGGTCGGCGAGAGGTACAGGGCCGTGGCCCGGGGATCGGCGGCGAACGCCGTGAGCACCGGGAGCTGGTAGGCGAGCGACTTGCCGGATGCCGTGCCGGTGGCCACCACCACGTGGCGACCGGCGTGGGCCAGCTCCGCCGCAGCGGCCTGGTGCTGCCACGGGGCGAGCACGCCACGCCGGACGAAGGCCTCGCGGACCGCAGGCGGAGTCCACAGCGGCCAGCCCGCGGCATCACCCGCCCGCGGCGGCAGGTGCACCACATGGCGCAGCGGCCCATCGGGATCGGTCGCCGGATCGGCATCCGGATCCACCCCCGAGCCCGCGAGCACCCGGCGCAGCAGGTGGGTGCCGCGGTCTCCCGCTCTCACCCGTTCGTGCGTGGTGCCCATGGTCAGCGAGGTTGGCACACGGCACCGTCAATCGCTGCAGTGCCGTCTGCTGCAGAGCCGGCGATCATCGCAGTGCGCGCACCGCCGCATCGGCCACGCTGTCGAGTTCCTGCCGCGCCGCCTCCCAGCCGGGCTCGCGCCGCATCCGCGACATCAGCGCCACCACGAACCTGTTGTCGGTGCCCACCAACCCGGCGCTGTGGAGGTAGAACTGCGCCCCGAAGCAGCACATCCAACCCTGCTTGGCCACCACGTCCGGGTGGCCGCTGGTGCCGTCGGGCACCGCCTCGAGCCCGTACTGCTGGTCGAATCCGTCGGCGGCCTCCGCGGGTGAGCGATCCATCGCCGAGACCAGCAGCTCCCGCTCCTCCTCCGGCACGTCGTCGAGGATGTAGTGCCACACGCGCACCATGTCGGTGGCCGGCATCGCCATCTCGCCCCACTGCGACGGGTCCTCGGGTGCCGAGGTGTTCTCCAGGCCGGCGCGCTTGCTCAGGCGGCCTGCCGCGCCCGCCCCGTCGAACCCGCTCCACAGCGCGTTCATGGCGTCGTCGTCGCTCGGGCCCAGCGCCCGCCGGATCAGGTCGACGTCGGTCTCGGTCACCGGGAGTCCCTCGAGCCGGTGGCGGTCGAGCACGTCCACCGCCACCACCAGCTTGGACAGCGACGCCGTGTAGAACGGCTCCGTACCCCGGTCGCCCACCGCCAGCTCGCCCGTGACCCGGTCGAGCACGGCCACCCCGAGCTCGGTGCCGTCGTGCGCAGCCGCCTCGGCTGCCGTCACCGCCGTGGCGGCCATGCCGGTGCGCGCCGGCGGCGACTCCGTCGGGGGCCGGGCCACCAGCGGCTGCGGTGCGGGCGCCGTCGGAGCCATCGACGCCGCCCGCGCCGCGCCGGCCCGCGCGAACGGGCCCCAGCCCGGTTCCAGTACCGATCGCGCCCAGAGCGAGCCGCCTAGCACCAGCAGCAGCGCGCAACCCGCCACCAGCAGCGGGGTGCGCCACCCACCTGTGGCCGAGCGCATCACGGCAAGATCACGGATTGGCCCCTACGAAACACCGTTTCGCCCAGTTCGTAATGGAATCGTTATTCGAATCGCAAACCGTACACCCGCCCCGAGAGGCGTGGGTCACACTCCTACACTGCAAACGCCCGACGCCGCTTCTACCTGCGCCGACGGGCGTTATCGAGACGCCAGGGACGCCGTCCGAGTGCCCTGGCCCGAGTGACTCACTTGAACCAGGAGGACGGATGTCCCTGTCCACCGCCACGCTCGCCCAGGGCGCGTCAGACGCGCTCAAACTGGGCGAGAGCGGCTACATCATCGCTGGTGTAGTCGCGGTGGTCGCCATTATTGCCTTGGCCATCGGCTTCGTACTACGCCGGGAGGTGCTAGCCGCCGACGAGGGCACCCCCAAGATGCAGGAGATCGGCAAGGCGGTGCAGGAGGGCGCTTCGGCGTACCTCAACCGCCAGTTCCGCACCCTCAGCGTCTTCGTCGTCATCGTCTTCGTGGTGCTGTTCGCGCTCCCCGCCGACGACATCGGTGAGCGCATCGGCCGCTCCATCTTCTTCCTGATCGGCGCGGGATTCTCCGCGACGATCGGCTACATGGGGATGCGGCTGGCGACCTTCGCCAACATCCGGGTCGCCTCCGCATCGCGTGAGGACGGTGGCCGCGAGAAGGCCACCCGCATCGCGTTCCGCACCGGTGGTGTCGTCGGCATGTTCACCGTGGGCCTCGGCCTGCTCGGTGCTGCCATCGTCGTCCTCGTCTACGCCGGCCAGGCACCCAAGGTGCTCGAGGGCTTCGGCTTCGGGGCCGCACTGCTCGCCATGTTCATGCGTGTCGGCGGCGGCATCTTCACCAAGGCCGCCGACGTGGGCGCCGACCTCGTCGGCAAGGTCGAGCAGGGCATCCCGGAGGACGACCCCCGCAACGCCGCCACCATCGCCGACAACGTCGGTGACAACGTGGGCGACTGTGCCGGCATGGCCGCCGATCTCTTCGAGTCCTACGCGGTCACGCTCGTCGCCGCGCTGATCCTCGGCAGTGCCGCGTTCGGCCAGCAGGGCCTGCTGTTCCCGCTGATCGTGCCGGCCATCGGCGTGCTGACGGCCGTCATCGGCGTCTACATCACGAAGACCCGCGAGAACGAGAGCAGCCTCAAGTCGATCAACCGGAGCTTCTACATCTCCGCGGTGATCTCCGGCGTGCTCTGCATCATCGCGGCCTACCTGTACCTGCCCGGCACCTTCGCCGGGCTGGGCGGCGGTGCGCCCAACAGCGCGCCGACCGACAACACCGTCGTCGCCGCCATGGCAGGCAGCGACCCGCGGCTCATCGCCTCGATCGCGGTGATCATCGGCATCGTTCTCGCCGGCATCATCCTGTGGCTCACGGGCTACTTCACCGGTACCGAGGACAAGCCCGTCCAGGACGTGGGCAAGTCCTCGCTCACCGGTGCGGCCACGGTCATCCTCGCGGGCATCTCGATCGGCTTCGAGTCGGCCGTCTACACCGCGCTGGTGATCTCGGCCGCCGTGTTCGGCGCGTTCGCGCTGGCCACCGGGTCGATCACGGTGGCGCTGTTCGCGGTGGCGCTGGCCGGCACCGGCCTGCTCACCACGGTCGGTGTCATCGTCGCGATGGACACCTTCGGCCCCGTCGCCGACAACGCGCAGGGCATCGCCGAGATGTCGGGCGACGTCGAGGGTGCCGGCGTCGGCGTGCTGACCGAGCTCGACGCGGTCGGCAACACCACGAAGGCCATCACCAAGGGCATCGCGATCGCCACTGCCGTGCTGGCTGCAACGGCGCTGTTCGGCTCCTACCGGGACGCGATCACGCAGGCGCTGGCCGATGCGGGCGGCAAGCTGGAGACCGCGGGCACCGCGTTCGCCTACGAGGTGTTCGCCCCGAACACGCTGGTCGGCGTGATCATCGGCGCGTCGGTCGTCTTCATGTTCTCGGGACTGGCCATCAACGCCGTGACCCGGGCCGCAGGCGCCATCGTGTTCGAGGTGCGCCGCCAGTTCCGCGAGCACCCCGGGATCATGGACTACACGGAGAAGCCGGAGTACGGCCGCGTCGTGGACATCTGCACCCGCGACTCGCTGCGTGAGCTGGCCACCCCCGGCCTGCTGGCGATCCTCTCCCCGATCGCCGTCGGCTTCGGCCTCGGCGTCGGCCCGCTGGCCGGTTACCTGGCAGGCGCCATCGCCACCGGCACCCTGATGGCGATCTTCCTCGCCAACTCGGGTGGCGCATGGGACAACGCCAAGAAGCTGGTCGAGGACGGCAACCACGGTGGCAAGGGATCGCCCGCCCACGAGGCGACGATCATCGGTGACACCGTCGGTGACCCGTTCAAGGACACCGCAGGCCCGTCGATCAACCCGCTGATCAAGGTGATGAACCTGGTCTCCGTGCTGATCGCGCCGGCCGTCGTCACGCTCTCGGTCGGCGACTCGGCCTCCGCGCCGATCCGGATCGTGATCGCGCTCGTCGCGTTCGCGATCATCGTCGGCGCGGTCGTCGTGTCGAAGCGGCGGTCCACGTCGATCACCGACACCCCCGCCGAGACCACCGTCGGCTGACGGGTCCCGGTGGGCCGATCGGCCCACGAACACGACGGAGGCCGCTCACCCGGACGGGTGGGCGGTCTCCGTCGTTCGGAACGTGCCTGTACGTTCCCCGAACCCGACGCGCGCCGCGCGTCCCATTCGCCCGGGAGGGCGTGCCATGGGAAGCCGTTCCAGCATCGGCGTGCTCGCCGCTGCTCTCGTCATCGTCGCGGGGTGCAGTTCCGGCCCCAGCGCCGGCGCCGTCACCTGGACCAACGACGTCTGCGGGGCACTGACCGGCTTCGCCCGCTCCGCCGCAGCGCAACCGAAGATCAACAAAGACGATCCGGCCGGCGCTGTGCGCCTCCTGAGCACCTACTTCAGCTCCACCGCCGCCGCGCTGCAGGACGCGATCACCGGGCTCGACTCGGCCGGTCCGGCGCCGGTCACCGGCGGCGACGACTTCGTGGGGCGGCTCAAGACCACCCTCACCAGCATCCACAGCAGCTTCACCGACGCCGGCACGCGGCTCAGCGGCGTCGACAGCTCGAGCCCGGAGGCGCTGGCCGCGGCCCTTCCCGCCGTGGTGGCACCGCTGCAGAGCCTCAGCAGCCTCGCCGACCCGACCCGGGGCCTCGAGTCCAACGACGCCCTGCGTGCGGCTGCCGAGCAGGCCCCCAACTGCAAGCAGCTACGCTCCAAGTGACCGATGCCGTCGGCCGTGACATGGCCATCCGGGGCCCTCATCCGACCTTCGGGAGCAGGCACATGCAACGCTTCACCACACCGGTGCTGCTCGCTGCAGTGGCGACCACGGCCGTGCTCGCGGCCGGGTGCACCACCACCGTGAGCGGCGCTGCCGCACCCGCCGCCGCGAGCGCACCGCTGTCGAGCCCCGCAGCACCGGCAGGCGACGCGGTCGCCTGGGTCAACAGGGTCTGCGGTGCGCTGACACCACTGGACAAGCTGACCACGGCCGAGCCCGACATCGACCCGAACGAGCCCGGTGCCGCGGTCAAGGCGCTGAGCAGCCTGTTCGGCACCGCGATCACGGCGATGGACTCCGCCGTGTCGGGGCTCAAGGCCGCTGGCCCGTCGCCGGTCAAGGGCGGCGACGATCTCGTCAACAAGGTCTCATCGACGGTCACCTCGGTGCGGGGCAAGGTCGCGGACGCCAAGTCGAAGATCGACCAGATCGACCCGGCCGATCCGCAGCAGCTGGCCAGCACCCTCCCCGATGTGCTGGGTCCACTCACGGAGCTGACCAACCTGCCGTCCCCGACGGCGGATCTGGCCGCCAACGCCGAGCTCGAGAAGGCGGCCAAGCAAGCGCCCAACTGCACGGCCCTGAAGGCCATCGGAGGCTGACCGGATCGCATGTCCCGTACGTCGCAGCGCGCACTCGTCCTCCTCGCCGGACTCCTGATCGGCGCCGGCCCGCTCACCACCGGCTGCAGCGTCGGCGTCACCGGCACCCCCGCTGCCGATCCGGCGCCCGCGCCCACCGAGGGTCCCGGCAGCGACCCGGTGCCCTGGACCGGTCAGGTCTGCACGGCCGTGCTGGCCTTCGCGACCCCGGCCACCACCCGGCCCGACTTCGGCGCCTCCCCGGACCTGCCGGCCGTGCGGCAGCTGGCCAGCACCTACCTGACGTCGGTCGTGACCGGAACCGAGCAGGGCGTGGCGCAGCTGCGCACGCTGGGCCGCGAACCCGTGCCGGGCGGTGACGCTGCCGCGGCGGGAGTCCGCGACGCGCTCACCGCGGCCGGCCAGACCTTCACCGCGGCGCGCGCCACCGTCGATGGTGCCGATCCGGCCGACCCCGCCACGTTCGGAGCCGTGCTGGCACAGCTGGAGGGCACGCTCGGCACTCTCAGAGCGCCCGACCCGATCGCGTCCTTCGCCTCGGTCCCGCGCCTGCAGCGTGCCGCGGAGCAGGCGCCGCCGTGCCAGCAGCTCGCCGCACTGGCCGCCAACCCGCACTGATCGCCATCGCAGCGCTCGTTGCCGTCCCAGCGCTCGCCGACCCACCCCGATCGGCGATTTCCCGGCGCGCCCCCTGTACGTCGATCGAACGTGTGTTCTACGGTTTCGCTCGTGTCGCAGCCTTCGCTGTTCTCCGCCGGCGCGCGCCCACCTCAGGTGAGCGATCTGGCGGGGCTCCTGTGCGGTCCCGGCCAGATCGTGCGGTTCGGCGCCGGAGACCAGGCCCGGATCTCGGTGGTGCTCCCCCACCCCGAACGCGCCCCGTTCGTCGCCGCGGTGTGCGCGGCCGTCGGCGTCCCGATGGACACGGTCGTCACGGAGAGCGGGGCCACCGCGCTGCGGTCCGCCTTCCGCTGTGACCTGGCGGATCTGGCCAGGTCCTGGACGTGCGGCGCGGTCAAGACGGTGCCGGCCGGGTGGCAGCTCGACGGCTCCGCGCTGCGGCTGTGGGCGCTGTCGGCCGGCTGGTCGGACGAGCGCGGCGGCTACCTCCTCTCCCTCGACACGCACGCCCCACAGACCCACGACCGCCTGATCACCGCGGCCACGCGCGCCGGCATCCCGCCGGCCCGCGTCACGGGCGGCACGGCGCTGCGGATCAGCGGCACGCGGCGCGTCCAGCGGCTCGTCGAACTGGTCGGACCCGTCCCTCCGCGGCTCTCCCGGGAGGCCTGGCCGCGATACTGGGGCCGTACGGCGTCTTGACAGGTCTGGTTAGGCTCTCGCGGCACGGCCGGCACGGATGCCTGGAGTGAGACGAGCAACACAACGGGTGAGTGTGCGAACGTGGCAGTACGGCGACACGCCGCAACGGGGGACACGCATACTCGACATCCGGGGGCTCTCGCGCACCAGGCGCGCGGACCCGGGCAGAACGGCCGGAGCACCTTTCAGGCACGGCCGTAGACGATGGAGTAGGACCAGGTGGCAACCGGAACGACCAGTACCGCACCCGATACCCACGAGGACGCCAGCAGCAACGGAGCAGGCAGCAACGGGACGGGCGCGCGGAAGGCGGGTGGCAGTCGGCGTACCGGCACGCCCGCAGCCGCGGCCACCGGCCGGCCGATCCGCCGGCTGGTGATCGTGGAGTCGGGCACCAAGGCCAAGAAGATCCAGGCCTACCTCGGCAAGGACTACGTGGTGGAGGCCTCGGTCGGCCACATCCGGGATCTGCCACGCGGTGCCGCCGACGTGCCGGCCAAGTACAAGGGCGAGTCGTGGGCCCGGCTGGGTGTCGACGTCGACCACGAGTTCGCGCCGCTCTACATCATCACGCCCGAGAAGCGGGGCAAGGTCGCCGAGCTGCGCGACGCCATGAAGGGCGTCGACGAGGTCCTGCTCGCCACCGACCCCGACCGCGAGGGCGAGGCCATCGCCTGGCACCTGCTCGACACGCTCAAGCCGAAGATCCCGGTGCGCCGGATGGTCTTCCACGAGATCAGCGAGCCCGCCATCCGCGCGGCCGTGGAGAACCTGCGCGATCTCGACCAGGACATGGTCGACGCCCAGGAGACCCGCCGCATCCTGGACCGGCTCTACGGCTACGAGGTCTCCCCCGTGCTGTGGAAGAAGGTCATGCCGAAGCTGTCGGCGGGCCGAGTGCAGTCCGTGGCCACGCGGATCATCGTCCAGCGCGAGCGCGAGCGCATGGCGTTCGTCTCGGCCGGGTACTGGGACATCGCCGCCCAGATGGACGCCGGCGCCGACGCTGCGCCGCGCCAGTTCCCGTCGCGCCTCGTCGCGGTCGACGGCAGCCGCGTCGCCACGGGCCGCGACTTCGGCTCCGACGGGCAGCTCAAGACCGGCGGCAAGGACCCCGCCCGCGCCCTGGACGAGGCGAGTGCCCGCAGGCTCGCGGAGGCGCTGCAGGACCGCGCGCTGACCGTGGAGTCGGTGGAGTCCAAGCCGTACACGCGCAAGCCCTACCCGCCGTTCATGACGTCGACGCTGCAGCAGGAGGCCGGGCGCAAGCTGCGCTTCTCGGCCGACCGCACGATGCGCAGCGCGCAGCGGCTCTACGAGAACGGCTACATCACCTACCTGCGTACCGACTCCACCACGCTGTCGCCCTCGGCGATCGAGGCAGCGCGGTCGCAGGCGCGCGAGCTCTACGGCGACGCCTACGTCCCGGCGCAGCCGCGGCAGTACACGCGCAAGGTCAAGAACGCGCAGGAGGCCCACGAGGCCATCCGGCCCGCGGGCGACACCTTCCGCACGCCCGGCGACGTCGCCCGCGAGGTCGAGGGCGACGACTTCCGGCTCTACGAGCTGATCTGGCAGCGCACGGTGGCCTCGCAGATGGCCGACGCCCGCGGCACCACGGTCAGCATCCGGATCACGGGCAACGCCGCCACCGGCGAGGACGTCACGTTCGCCTCGTCCGGGCGCACCATCACGTTCCCCGGGTTCCTCAAGGCCTACGTCGAGACGGTCGACGACCAGGCGGGCGGCGAGGCCGACGACGCGGAGTCGCGGCTGCCGGAGCTGACGAAGGGGCAGGCGCTCACCGCGGCGTCGCTCACGCCGGAGGGGCACTCCACCAACCCGCCGTCGCGCTACACCGAGCCGAGCCTGATCAAGCACCTCGAAGATCTCGGCATCGGCCGCCCGTCCACCTACGCCACGATCATCAAGACGATCCAGGACCGCGGCTACGTGTGGAAGAAGGGCCAGGCGCTGGTCCCGTCGTGGATCGCGTTCGCGGTCACCGGGCTGCTCGAGCACCACTTCGGGCGCCTGGTCGACTTCGACTTCACCGCCGCCATGGAGGACGAGCTCGACTCGATCGCGTCCGGCACCCAGCAGCGCACCGACTGGCTGACGGGCTTCTACTTCGGCGCCGAGCAGGGCTCCGAGGGCTCCGTCGCGAGGGCAGGCGGGCTGAAGAAGCTCGTGGGCGTCAACCTCGAGGAGATCGACGCGCGGGAGATCAACTCCGTGCCGGTCTTCGACGACGTGGTGGTCCGGGTCGGGCGCTACGGCCCGTACCTGGAGCGCATTCGCGACGGCGTGTCGCAGCGGGCCAACCTGCCCGACGAACTGCCACCCGACGAGCTCACCCCCGAGGTCGCCGAGCAGCTGTTCTCGGTGCCGCAGGAGGGTCGCTCACTGGGTGTCGACCCGGTCACCGGGCACGAGATCGTGGCGAAGGAGGGCCGCTACGGGCCCTACGTCACCGAGATCCTGCCGGAGCCGGCAGCGCCGGAGGAGGCCCCCGCCGCCGAAGGTGCCGCGCCGAAGAAGGCCGGCACCAAGACCGCCGCCGCCAAGAAGGCGGCCGCGGCCAAGCCGAAGCCGCGCACCGGCTCGCTGTTCAAGGGCATGTCCACCGAGACGGTCACGCTCGAGGACGCGCTGCGGCTGCTGTCGCTGCCGCGGCTGGTGGGGTCCGACCCGGAGAGCGGCGACGAGATCACCGCGCAGAACGGCCGCTACGGGCCGTACCTGAAGAAGGGCACCGACTCGCGGTCGCTGACCAGCGAGGAGCAGATGTTCACCGTCACGCTCGACGAGGCGTTGGAGATCTACAAGCAGCCCAAGCAGCGCGGGCGTGCGGCCGCCTCGGCCACCCCGCCACTGCGCGAACTGGGCGCCGATACGGCCACGAAGAAGCCGATGGTCATCAAGGACGGCCGGTTCGGGCCCTACGTCACCGACGGCGAGACCAACGCGTCGCTGCGCAAGGGCGACGTGGTCGAGACGCTGACCGACGAGCGGGCCTCCGAGCTGCTGGCCGAACGCCGGCTGCGCGCGCCCGCACCGAAGAAGGCGCCGGCACGCAAGCCCGCGGCCCGCAAGCCTGCCGCGCCGCGCAAGAAGGCGCCCACCACCAAGTAGGTGGGCGGCCGGCCGTCAGGGCGTGAGCAACGCCTTGACGGCCGCCGCCACCCGGCCGCCGTCGGCGCGACCGGCCACCACGGCGCCCGCGCGCTTCATGACCTGGCCCATCTGGCGCTGGCCGGGCTGCTGCCCCAGCTCGGCGGCCGTCTCCTCGACGGCGGCCTTCGCGATGGCGGCGAGCTCGTCGTCGGTGAGCTGCTTGGGCAAGTAGCGCGCGAGGATCTCCCCCTCGGCGCGCTCCTTGGCGGCGAGCTCGTCGCGGCCGGCACCGGCGAACGCCTCGGCCGACTCCGCGCGCTTCTTGGCCTCGCGCGTGATGACCTTCAGCACCTCCGCGTCGTCGAGCTCGCGGGCCGACGTGCCGGCGACCTCGGCCACCCCGATCGCGGTCAGGGTCATCCGCAGCGTCGCCTTCACCAGCTCGTCGCGGGCCTTCATGGCAGCGGTCAGATCGGTCCGCAACTGCTCCTTGAGGGTGCTCACGACTGACAACGCTAGCGGTCCCGGACCCGGCGCGGCCCATCCCGGGGACCGACGTACGGTGGAAGGGTGAACAGCTGGGCTCGGCTCGCGCTCGGCGCGACCACCACAGGAGCGGCCACGGTCGCGTACGCGGCCGGCATCGAACGCCGTCGGTGGACGCTGCGCGAGACCACGTTGCCCGTACTGGCGGCGGATTCCCGCCCGTTGCGCATCCTGCACATCTCCGATCTGCACCTGATGCCGACCCAGCACAGCAAGCAGCGCTGGGTGGCCGCGCTGGCGGCGCTGGAGCCCGATCTCGTCGTCAACACCGGCGACAACCTGGCCCACCCGCGCGCGGTGCCCGCGGTCATCGCCGCGCTCGGCCCGCTGCTGGAACGTCCCGGCCTGTTCGTGTTCGGGAGCAACGACTACTTCGGTCCCACCCCGAAGAACCCGGCCCGCTACCTCACGAAGAGCAACCGCCGGGTCCACGGCGAGCCGCTGCCGTGGCGCGACCTGCGCGCCGCGATGATCGAGCGCGGCTGGCTCGACGCCACCCACGCCAGGGTCGAGCTGGACGTGGCAGGCGTCCCGGTGGCCGCCGCCGGTGTCGACGACCCGCACCTGGGCCTCGACCGCTACGACCGCATCGCGGGCGGCCCCACCGGTCGCCCCGGCCTGCGCCTGGGTCTCACGCACTCCCCCGAGCCCCACGTACTCGACTGCTTCGCCGGCGACGGCTACGACCTCGTGATGGCGGGTCACACCCACGGTGGCCAGCTGCGCGTCCCCGGCTACGGCGCGCTCACCACCAACTGCGGCCTGGACCGGGCCCGCGCCCGCGGAGCGTCCCGCTGGGGCGCGCACACCTGGCTGCACGTGTCGGCGGGCCTGGGCACCTCGCCGTTCGCCCCGGTCCGTTTCGCGTGCCCGCCCGAGGCGAGCCTGCTGACCCTGGTGCCCCGCACCGTCGGCACGTCGCACCAAAGCACCACCCCCGCAAAGGCGGTGGCGGACGTCAGCTAGACTCATCCACGGTTCGCAGCACGATCGCAAACCATCGGGGTGTGGCGCAGCTTGGTAGCGCGCTTCGTTCGGGACGAAGAGGTCGCAGGTTCAAATCCTGTCACCCCGACCACGTTTTCCCAGCTCAGGGCCGGTATCCCACACGGGAGACCGGCCCTTTGTCGTTGCCCGGGCACGGTTTGGGAGAAATCTGGGAGACGATCTTGAATGAGTGGTGCTTCCAACAGGCGGTCTCCCCTCCTTCAAGTCCCGAGTACCCGGTAGGAATGCCGCGACTCCGGCGATGTGGTCCGCCAGCCGATACGCGACCTGATCGACCCCTCGGCAACTCGATCCTCGGCTCCGGGGCGCCGAGTCGGCCGAGACCACCACCCCGCCCCGGCTCCGGTTTAGCCGCCGGGACCGGGACGAGGACGTCGACTCATCGTCAGCCGATGATCACCTCCACCACACACCTACCCACCACATTCGCGACGATCTGCCAGACGACCTCGCGCACTCGGCGCCAGGGTGTCTGCCGGCAGTCGGTGATGGGGGTTCGACATCCTTGGATGTCCGCGCTACGTTCGACCGGCTCGTGCGATTGGCCTCTCTGGTGACCGCCGACGGTCCGGCCCTCGGTCCCGACTCCTACCTCGGGCCGAGGGCCTCCGGATCCGCATGCTGTGTGTTTCCCCATGTCAATCCGCCTTGCTCGCTTCCTAACGTCGACGATCGTCAACGCATGCAAGAAGGATCGGCCTACCCATGCGGCCAGCTCCGCGAACCTGAGAGCCACGTACGACCGATGGTCGCGCATGTGCGACGACTGCCCAAAAGATGCACTGATTGCCGTGCGGCGTACCCCCGAACGCCGCAACGGCTCTCAGGCTGAGAAGCTCGTCTTCGATCCGGCGGGCGCCCGTGTCCACTGGACCTCCATAAGACAGCTCGGCGCACGACTAGCGGCAATATCGGAACCGCTGGCCCGTTAGACGTTCACCATGAGATCGAGGGTCGTGCCGACACTCGGGGCGCTGAAGTCGATTCCGACCTCAAGCCTTGAGCAACTCGTCCAGCACGGTGACCGGCGAGCCTTCACTCATCTCGCGGCGTTGGGTCAGTGCCGCCTCCCAGACCTCCGTCAAGCCGTCCATGAGTCGCGTCCGCATCACTGGGGTCACATGCGAGTAGCGCGCCTGAACGGAGCCGTCCTCGTGTCCCATCCGCTCGTCCATCAGCTTCGGCGGGACCGCCAGTTCTTCCATGAGCGTCTTGTGGGTATGCCGCAGCCCGTGCGGCGTCAGTCCCCGAGCGATGGGGAGCCAGCACGCATCCGCTCGGCCGGCGGCGTTTCTCCCCCTCACCGGGACCCCCGGCCATGGAGATCCGAGCAGCGGCACCGGGCGAGCCGGCGACGGCGCCTTGCGCGGGTACCAGCCCGTCGCTGCGGGCTGGAAGAGCCACGTGGCAAACCCGTTCCTGCGCCAGTGGGCCGCCAGCCCTCCAGACGAGCCACCGCGGACGTAGCCGAGTTCCTGGACAGCCGCGCGAACCCTCAATTGAGTTACGTCAGGGACGGAATCCGGCCGGTTCAGCACCGCTGACACCGTTCCGGTCGACACCCCTGCCCGCCGCGCGACGTCGACGAGCTTGGGCCCGAAGTTGCGTGCGGCGCCATTGGCGGCGCGGTGGCCGCCAAAGACGTAGGTGCGCCCATGACACGCGCACGGCTTCGGTTGCGTGCGGGCGAGATGTCCGGCAAGCAAGCCTGCCAGCCCTTCGGGCACATCGATCGTCCGGTGCGAATCGTCCTTGGGTGGGCACCGGTGCATCTCTCCGGTGTCAAGTTCGTAGAGCTGCCATTCGACGCGGACGCTTGTCCCGCGAACGTACTCCGTCTCCAGCCCGACAAGCTCTCCCCATCGAATTCCCGTGAGCCCCATAAGCGCGACGGCCACGAACTCGTCGTCTCGACCGGAGAGCAATGCTGCCCTCTCGGCGATAAGGAGAGTGCCGGCGAGCGTTGTCACCGTCTTCTCCGGTCCACGGTTGCGGGATCGCCCGGCGCGCTTTCCTCTACCGCGACGCTTCGCCGCTGGGTTGGTGTCGCGGATGCCTTCCTCCATGGCGTCGGCGAGGATGAGGTGCAGAGTCCCGCGCCACGTCTTGACGCTGGATGGCGCGTACGGAACGGCCCGCTCCTTCTTCTCCCAGGCACTGATATCGGTTGCTCGGATGTCGGCGATCGCCGTGTTTTCGAACGTGGGCATGAGGTGCTCCTCGATGTGCCGCCTGTAGTTCTGCATCGTGGAGGCCGCCAGGTCCTGCGCCTCGTACCACCGGCTCGCGTACTCGCCGAACGTGGTCCTGCCGATAGCGGGATCCCGTCGACCCCCGCGACGGATTGCCGCTTCGGCATCATCTGCTGCCAGCTCCGCGTCACGCTTCGTTCGAAATCGTGTAACGCCACCACTCACATCGGTGACTGTGCCGTACTGCCCTCGGTCGATCTTGTATCGCCCACGCCAGTAAGTCCCGCGCTTCTCCGCGTATCCCATGAAATCGCTCCCAAGTTGGGCAGTATCGCTCAATCAAAGCCGTCGACCACGAATGCTGGTTTCACGCAGCGTTGACCTGTCCCGCTTGTATGCTGCGGACGCGACGCGGTGTGCGAGCCGTCAATCGGACCTTTGGCTCGATCATCGGCTTCCTACGGGCTCGGACGACTCGCTCCCCCTCGGCGGAGATCGAGGCGTTGCCGTCGGGCCTGCTCTCGAAGATCGCGACGATCTCCGCAATGTGGTCCCGCGTGAACAGGTAGCTGCCGCCGATCCAACTGAATGGGATGCGCCCGCGGCGCGCCTGTTCCTTGATCCACCATGTCGAGCACCGAAGCATCGCAGCGACCTCGGCGGGCTTGTAGAGCGTCACAACGGTGGGGGTGGCTGCCATCCTCGGTCTCCCTGGTTGACGAAGTTCGGGGCGGGACATCATTGGCTACTCATCGTTACCTCGGCGCGAGAGGGCTTTGATCGGACTGCGAGGGTTCCGTCTGCACGTTTTGGCGGGCGCCGTGGTAGCCGTTCTAAACCGCTAAACCGCTGAAACATGGGTTGACCTGCGGATACGTTCGGCGGTTTGGTTTCGGCCAGCGGTTTGCAAACCGCTAAACCGCGCGGTTTGGCGGTTTGGAAACCGCTCGCGCCTGTTAAACCGCAAGATCCACAACTACTGTTTTCCCAGGTCGGATCAGGTGTAGTGCGGTATAGCGGTTTGAAACGGCTTATACCCCGTGTGTGTTGGAGCTACCAACTTGATCTACGTGTTGGACCCAGTACCGGCGCCCGTGTCCGTGCTCGTCGTTCACGCTGCGTAGAACAACGGTGTCTCTCCACCGGTCGAGCTGACCGGTCAGCCGCCGGCCCAATGACCGCACCGACGGGAGTTGGCCGTTCGGGGTCATGGGGAACGTGCCCGACCAGGGGTCGCCGCTGAACCCGCCACCTCCGGATGTTTCAGCGCTTGTCCGTAGCTCGTTGGCGGTGAGGTGCCGGTCGGCGTGCAGGGTGCGCCAGCGCAGCAGGAACGCCCGCCATTCCGCGGCGTCGTCGTCGAGGCCGCGGGCGGTGTCAGCATTGGTGAGGAACCCGGGGACCTGGTGGTGCTCGAGGAACCCACCGACGTGCTGCGCCCACTTGGTGAACTGGCGCATCTCCGGCACCGAGCTGGAGGTCGGGGCGCCGTGGGCGGTCCAGTCCAGGATCAACGTGAGGACGTGGCGCAGCACGGTGGCTTGGTTGGCCGGCTGCAGGATCCACGAGTCGAGATTCGGGATGGTGAACCCGGTCCGCGCTTCCGGACGGGGGCAGTCCGGGTCCAGGCGCACCCACACCGCCCGGGAGGCCATGTCCCCGCCGGTGCGCAGGTTGTTCCCGGTCGCCAACCACAGCCGATCGTTCGGGAACGTCGACGCCGTGTTCGTGCCGAGCTTGCGGTCGGTCCAGGTCCGCTCGGTCACGAGCCGGGCGAGGACGGCGGAGTCGATGACCGCGCCCTCGATGAGGTTGTCGAACACGACCACACCGACCGCATCGGCGAGCACGGTGGTGATGGACTTGCGCAACTCGTCATCGGAGTCGGTCCACGTGAGCACGCGTTGCCCGACGAGTAGCCCGACGCAGCCGGCGAGGATGGTTTTCCCGGATCCGGGCATGGTCGCCTCAATCACCCCGAACGGAGACAACGAGCGGGTGTAGGGGCGGATGATCGGCGACACCAGCAGCGCCAGATAGTTCGCGCGGTCAGCGTCGGAGCGCCACGGGAAGTCGCGCAGGAACCGCTCCACCAGGAACTCCCGCGATGCCGCCACCGCGTCAGCGGCAGGCCGATCCGGGATCGGGTCCAACGCGGTTGTCGAGGCGAGGTAGAACCCGGTCGCTGGGTCATAGCCCGGGGTCTGGAGCAACGTGCCGTCCGGGCGTAGCACCGGGGTCGGGATGATCCGGTGCAGCACCGGCAACCCCGGCCAGGACTGGCGCGCCAGCACCGCGGAGAGCACCCCACCGCCCGGCGAGACTTCCTCGTCGTAGGAGTCGCCGTTGCGGTCTTTGCGGGGCCGGATGATGTCGGCGTGCTCGGCGAGCAGCGCCGCGAGCAGTGGCGGCCGTAGCGGACTCGCCGAGAGCGGCAACGCCACATCCTCGTCGCCCGCGGCCGGACCACCCGCACCCGACACGGCCTCGATCACCACCGGTTGGCCGTCGGTGACGTAGGTGTCGGGCAGCAGGCCGGCGTCCACGACGTCGGTCAGGATCCGGATCGACTCCGGATCCGCCCCGACCCGCACCCTCGGGCGGCCACCGGTCCCGACCGGCCACATTCGCCGCGGGGGCGGGGTCATCTCAGCGTTGCTCACCGTGTCTCCTCCGTCGAAGTGGTGGCGTAAGTGGGCCGTCGTGGCGTCGACGACTGAGGCCTGCTCAGCGGGCCCTGAGAGCCGTTGTGCGGGCCGTTCGGGACGTGGTCGGGGTGGTGGGCCGGCCCGGATCGGGCGGTAGTGGTGGTCATGCGGCATCTCCGATCGAGCGGCGCCGTTTGGCGCCGGCCTTGAGCCCGGAGGTGATCGTTTGCTCGGCTTGACGACGGCTGTAGGCGCCGGTTGCGATGTGCCGGGCGGCGGCATCGAGCAGCGCCGCGCGGGCGCGGTCCTCGGGGAGGGCGCGGCCCTCGACAAGCTGCCCCAGAGCGTTCGCGGCGCAGTACAGGGTGAAGTTGCGCTGCCCGCCCGGCGCGTTGTGCACTCGCGATGTTTCAGCCGCTATGGCCGCGTCGATGTAGCGGGCGGCGCGGCCGGTCCCGGTGCGGATCGGTGGTGGCGGTGCCGGCAGCGGTGCCGGTCGCAAGCGCTGCACCATCCACGCCGGCAGCGCGACCGGGGTCCGGTAGTCGACCACCCGGTATCGGCCATCGCGGGTGGTGGAGCCGGCGGCGAGGACGTAGCCGCCATTTGTCGTTGCTTTGCTGGCGTGTCTCGTTTCTTCGGGGTTTCTGGGTCGAGTGTGCGTAGGCCCCACTCACCTGACCGACGTCGCGTCCCCTTGCGGCGTCGACGAATCGCGGACAACTGGCCCTCCGCTAGCACGTTCGTCGATCGCCGCCATGTTGACGACGATTGAGCTTGACCCCTGGCGCCGGACACGTCACCTGAGGTGGACCCGGTCCACCAGGGAGGATGTCGTTCGTGCCTGCACCTCACCCGCCGGAGTTCCGGCGTCGCGCTGTGGACCTTGCCCGGCTGGGCGATAAGCCGGTCTCGGTGGTCGCGAAAGAACTGTCGATCTCCGAGTCGTGCCTGCGGAACTGGATGGCCCAGGCCGACGCCGACACCGGCGCCACCGATTCCCGGCTGTCCAGCGCCGACAGACGTGAACTGGCCGAACTCCGCAAGGAGAAGCGGCGCCTGGAGATCGAGAACGAGATCCTCAAACGCGCTGCCGCGTACTTCGCCCGGGAGAACGTCCTCCCAAAGTAGTCTTCCCGCTGGTCCGTGAACTCGCCGACGACGGATTCGACGTCGCGGTGACCTGCCGGGTCCTTGGCGTGCGACGCCAAGGCTTCTACGAATGGCGATCCGGGATGAAATCGGCCCGCGCCGTGGAGAACGAGTTGCTGCTCAAACACATCGAGAAGATCCACGAGGACTCCCGCGGAACGTACGGCTGGCCGCGGGTGCACGCCGAGCTGACCCTCGGGCTCGGGATCGCGGTCAACCACAAGCGGGTCGCGCGGATCATGCGCGAGGCCGGGATCCAGGGCCTCTACCGGCGGCGACGCCGTGGCTGTACGGTCCGTGACCCGCACGCCGAGCTGTATGCCGACCTGGTCGACCGCGACTTCGTCGTCGACGGCCCGGACGAGCTGTGGTGCACCGATATCACCGAACATCCGACGCTGGAAGGGAAGGTGTACTGCGCAGCGGTTCTCGACTCCTATTCACGGCGCGTGATCGGCTGGTCGATCGACGACAACATGCGCACCGAACTCGTCATCGACGCACTCAGTATGGCTATCGCCCGTCGCGACCCCGAACGCTACACCGCGATCCTGCATTCTGACCACGGGTCGCAATTCACATCTTGGGCGTTCGGCCGGCGGTTGGTCGACGCCGGACTCGTCGGCTCCATGGGCTCGATCGGAGACTGCTACGACAACTCCCTGGTCGAGTCGTTCTGGGGAACCATGCAACTCGAACTCCTCGACTCCAGAACCTGGAAAACCCGGGCCGAGCTTGCCAACGCAATATTCGAGTGGATAGAGTGCTGGTACAACCCGACAAGGCGTCATTCCAGCATCGGAATGCTCTCCCCGGCTGACTACGAAGCGGCCCACACCCCGCCAGACCAAGATCACTGACCCCACACCGTCAGTGTCCGGCGCAGGGGGTCAAGCTCAGATCGACCTTGTGACGACGCTGCCCGGCGTCGCGGCTGCGGCGCCACCCGGGGTCCTGGTTGTCGCCCCACCATCGGGACGATTCAACGAACCAGGCTTCTGGCACTTCCCAGGTCAGGTGTGCTGTGACGCACTGATTGCCAGAGTCGATCAGGGTGCCCCAATACGAACGGAAGCGGTGTTCGTGGGCGCACCCACGGTGCGGCAGGCGCTCACAGATCAACTACATGCACAGGTCGGGTTGCCAGGGTAGCGTCGGCGTGAGCCAAGAACGTGGAGGGCGGCATGGCATCACAAGCGCGGGTAGCGCACCAACCAGAGCCGGACGAAGACTTCCCGCCGCTTCCGACGGAACGCGCGGCGCCGCGCCTACCTGACGACGCCATCCCTGAACTCGATGAGGACGAGCCTCCGATCGCGCCGACGGAGGACCTCCCCCACGTGCCGGATCCGTTTGTCCCGGAAGCCGAACGTGTTCGCGGGAACCGGCACACCCGGGATGAGCCTGCGGATAGTTGACCGTTGCCGGGGCCGCCCATGATCGGTGCGGTGATCGTCGAACTCGATGGCAGCTCCTGATCGTGTGAGTGGGCGGGTTAAGGCAGGTCGGGCGTCGGCGGTAGGTTCCGCCGATGCTGTTGATCGACTTCTCGTCGCGGGGCTGGGAGTCCTGGGGCGTGGAGCGCCAGCCGCTGATCCGCGAGGGCATGCCGGTACTGGTGGACGACGATCTGCGCTTCGAGGACGGCCCCGGCAACCCGCGCGCCACGGTGGTGGTCAACCGTTGGTTGCGGGAGCTACCGGTGAACGGCGCGCCGGCTCGGCGAACGTGGCGGGTCTACGCGGAGGCGCTGCGGGCGTGGCTGGAGTTCCTGTCCGAGCGCGGCGTCGCACCGTTCGGGTCGCGGCAGGAGCTGCGGGCGGTGCTCAGCGCGTATGCCGGCCACCGGCTCAGCGAGTCACCGCAGCATCGCTGGGACGGCTCGACCTGGAACCTGCACGTCACCGCGTTGTCGCGGTTCTACGAGTGGGCGCAGGCCGAGCGCTACGCCACGGCCGGCCCGCTCAGCTACTCGAGCGGCACGCGGATCGCGGAGGGGACCGTGTGGACGCAGCGGCGCAACCACGCCAAGCTGCGCCCGGCGAAACGCCACGCCCAGATCAAGTACCTCGAGCACGACTTCGCTGCGCTGTTGCTGCATGCGCTGGCCGGGCTGACACCCGAGGGCGGCCCGGACGAGGCGTATCGGGGCCGGGCACTGGGCCGCAACGCCGCGGTGGGTCGGCTGGCACTGGCCAGCGGGCTGCGCCGCCAGGAGCTGACCTACCTGCTGGTCTACGAGATCCCGCCGTTGCCGGCCCGGCGGTCCGCGGTCCCGGTGGAGTTCCCGCTGGGCCGAGGCACCACCAAGGGCAGCAAACCCCGCACCACCTGGATCGACTACGACAGCCTGGTCGAGGTCTGGGACTACGTCCGCCTGGAGCGTACGGCCGCGGCGCGCCGGGGCGGGTGGCAACCACCGGCGCAGCTGGGCGAGCCGCTGCGGGTGCGCGACCCGGACTGGGAAGGCGCCCGGATCAACGGGGTGCGCCGCTCGTGGCGCACGCTGACCCCGAACGAGCGGCTGCGGCTGGTCTCCCCCGACGGCGCCGCCTGCCTGCTCGCGCTGCAGTCCACCGGTGCCCCGTTCACCGACTGGGCCACGGTGTTGCGGCGCACCTCGCAGCGGATCCGGCGGCGGTTCGAGCCGCGGTTTCCGATCGTGAGCCCGCACCGGCTGCGGCACACCTTCGCGATGCACACCCTGGAGCGGCTGATCCGCGGCTACTACCAGCAGGCCGCGGCGCTGGTGAAGGACACCGACGCCGACGCCGCGCTCGCGCTGTATTTGACCATGAGTGACCCGATGGCGGTGCTGCGTGATCTGTTGGGTCATTCCTCGGTGACCACCACACAGCTTTACCTGTCGCGCTTGGACATCACCCGGGTCTACCGCGACGCCTACGCCGCCGCCGCACCCGACACAGCCCTGCCCGACACCTCCACGTTCGGCGACGGGGTCGGCGCCGAGTTCCACGCGGAGTTCGACGCGGAGTTCGACGGCGACTTCGACGATGAGGCGAGTGGATAGATGCCGGTGGAGGTGATCGAGAAGCCGCTGGCGGTGCGGTTCTCGTTTCCCGGTGGCCGCAGCTGGAGCGCGCGGCTCGACGGGCTGCCCAACCCGCAGCTGGCGCTGGATCTGGCGCACGGGATGGTGATGTGCTTCCACCCCTACGGTCGGGGGAACGCCGTGCACACCGCGCGACACTACGTCGCGGGTTTGCGCAACATCGTGCGGGCGCTGGCCGAGGCCGGGTTCACCGGGCCGGCCGGCGAGCTGACCCGCCCGATGCTGCTGCGCTACTGGATGAGCCACAGCCCGGGCCTGGAGTTGGCGACCCGGGGGTTGCTGCGCGGGTGCGACGCCGCGAGCGGCGCGTTGCGCCCCGAGGTCGGCGAGCACCTATCCGGGCGGGCGATCCACGCCCATCCCAAGAACAACAGCTATCAGCCCTACACCGACGCGGAGTGGGCCCGGTTGAGCGGCTGCTGCCAGCAGCACATCGAGCACAGCTGGGCCCGCCACCGCGCCGTGCTGGCCGGAGCCGGCCGGGCGGGTGACCCGAGAACGGCGGGAGTCAGCCGCGACAGCGTGGCCTGGCTGATGCTGGGCCACGGTCCGCTGGACATCGGCGAGGTCAAGGCGCATCTGCGCGGGCATGTCTCGACGATGCGGCGACACGACCCGGCCGGCCGGGAGGGGTTCGACGCGCTCGTGCGGGCCGCACGCGAGGCACTGTTCCCGACCTACGCCACACAGACCGCCTACCGGCTGCTGTTCGGCGTCTACACCGGCATCGTCCCCGACGGCATCGACAGCATGGGCTTGGGCGACATCGACTGGGCCGGTGATCACACCATCCTGCTCGACTACGTCAAGGGCCGGACCGGGCCGGAGGGACTGGCCCTGCCGAGCCGAGCGGTCCGGCTGCTGACCCGTTGGCTGGAGCACTCGGCGCCGTTGCGCCGCGTCGCCCCACCGCCGCTGCAGGACCGCGTGTGGATCGCCGCGCCGGAACCGGGCGGACGCTCGGTCGTGGGCTCGCGTGTGGCCACCCCGAGTGATCACCACACCGTTACCCGCTGGGCCGTCGAGCAGCAGGAGCTGCGCAGTGACGACGGGTCCCCGCTGGCGATCCACCGCAGCCGGATCCGCACCACCTACCAGCACATCCTGGCCCGCCAGGGGTGGACCGGGCGCACCACGATCGACCCCAACCACACCGCGCGCGTCGAGGGCGACCACTACCTCAGCGCCACCACCCCCGGCCAGCGTGACGCGCTTGAGTCGATCGTCGAGCAGGGCCAGGCCGACCTGCTGCGCCGGGCATTGCCCCCGGTGGTGCTCTGCGGCGAGCAGGCCGTCGAGCTGGTCGCCGGCTTCCCGGACGCGGTGGCCCGGCTCGGGCTCGATGAGGGTGTCATCGCCGAGCTCGTCGGTGGTCGCCGCGACGTGTTCACCGCCGCCTGCGTCGATCAGCTCGCCGGCGCGCACGGCCCGAAAGGTGCGCCCTGCCCGGCGCGTCCGTGGGTGTGTCTGCTCTGCCCGCTGGCGGTGTTCCTGCCCCGCCACGCGCCGAACCTGTTGCGGCTGCGGGCCTTCTTCGCCCGCCAGTCCCAGCAGATGCCCACCGAGGGGTTCCTGCGCGTGTTCGGCCCCTACGCCGACCGGTTGGACAACGACATCCTGCCCCGCTTGCCCGCGGCCGCCCTCGCCCAGGCCGCCGGGCACGTCCGCGACACCGACACCGAGCTCCCCCTGCGCCCCGAGGAGACCACCACCTGATGTCACTCGCCCTCGAGCGCCCCGTGCGCGCCGCCCTGAGCACCCCGCTGGCCGCCGGCACGGCCACCACCGCGGGCCCCGGTGGCGCGGTGTCGGTGTTCGCCGGCGCCGATGTCTGCGCCACGGCGGGACTGGCGCTGCGACCCGGGGCCGTCCGCCCGGTCTATGACGACGAGGTCTGGGACTTTCGCGGGCTGGCCGAGGCCCCCCGCGAGATGACCGAGCGGGAGAAGCGCTGGGACTTCTCGGCCATCGACAACCCGCGCTGGCGACCGATGCTCAAAGACCTGCTGCTGGCGTTGCTGGCCCCGCACGAGGAACGGGTGCTCGCGATCCCGGCCGCGTTTCGCACCGTGCGCAGCCCGCGCACGTGTCACCTCTACCTGCGTCGCGCGATCACCTGGTGCAACTGGCTCACCGCGCACGACGTCACGACGCTCGACCAGGTCACCCAGGCTGACTGCGACGCGTTCCTCGAGCAGCACTCCTGGAGCCACCCCGACACCGGCCGGCCGCGCCGGCGCCTGGCCCGGACAACGACCTCGCAGCTGGCGACGGTGATCCAGGTGCTGGCCCCCTACGGGCCCCTGTTCCTCGCCGATCGCTACCGGCCGGGTTTCCTGCCCTGGGCCGGGCGCACCGCCAGCCAGGTCACCGGCCGCAAGTCCTACAGCGAGAGTTCCACCCCGCCGGTCCCCGAGCACATCCTGGCGCCGCTGTTGGCCACCACGCTCTACCTGGTCGAGACGATCGGGCCGCACCTGGCCTCGGAGCGCGAGCGGCTGCGCGCGAGCGCAGCCGAGGCCGGGTTGCCCGCTCCCGCGCATCTGGGTGCGGTGCGCCTGGCCCGGGTCGAATCCGCGGTGGAGGCGCTGCGCTCCCGCGGGGCGCCGCTGCCACGGTCCTCGGACGCGATCGTGGGTCAACGGCTGGCCGCCGGGTGGGACCCGCAGGACCCGCTTCTGCACGTGCACCTCAACCTGATCGCGCGCCAAGCCCGCCTCCGCCGGCTGCCCGCCCGCCAGCTGCCCCAGATCCGGCCGGTCCTGGAGGCCGCGGTAGCGCAGGTCGGCGTCGCCGGGTGGTGGGCACGCGACGCGGCGATGGTCGCGCGCGCCGATACCGGCGAACCGGTGGCCTGGACCGAACCGATGACCGCCGAACAACTGCAGCGCGTGGCCGGCTACGTCCTGATCGCAGCGCAGATCCTGACCACGGCCACGACCGGGATGCGGCGCAGCGAGCTGATGGAGATCACCGCCGGGTCGCGCCTACCCGCCCGCGAGGTCCCCGGGGGCGGGCGCCGGTTCCGGCTGGCCAGCAGGCAGATCAAGCACCAGCGCTTCGGTGGCATCCCCGACGAATGGGTGGTCATCGCCCAAGTCGACCGGGCGGTGGCCCTGGCCGAGCGGCTCACCGGGGCTGCCGCCGGGCAGCCGCTGTTCGGGGCGGTGCTCATCGGCACCAGCTACGCCAACCTACGGTCGTGGCTGGCCGAGCCGTTCGCCCGCCGCCTCGGGCTGGCCGCGCTGCCGGCGGGCCCGGTCAACGCCCGGATGCTGCGCCGCACCCTGGCCTTGGAGATGGCCAAACGCCCCGGCGGACTGCTCGCCTCGAAGATCCACCTCAAGCACGTGTCGGTGGCCACCACCGAGGGCTACGCGCAGCGTCCCGGCGGCTCGCAGGCCCTGTTCCGGGCCGAGGTCGAGCACGCCGAACACCAGCACCACCTCGAGCTGACCGTTGCGGCGTTCCGCGACTACCAGCAGGGCATCCTGCCCACCGGGCCCGGCGCCCGCGCCCTGATCGACCGCTTCGACCACGTCGACGCCGCGCTGCAACCCCCGCCCGGCCAGGCACCCGCGGCCACGGTGCTGGCCAACGACCGCCGGCTGGAGAACCTGCTGCGCAGCCACGCCGACGTGCTGCACGTCGGGGCGGCGAACTTCTGCTGGTTCACCGATCCGAGCAAGGCGTTGTGCCTGCGGCTGGCCGCCGCGACCACAGCGACCGCCGCGACTACCCCGACGCGGCCACTGATCGGCATGTGCGACTCCGCGCGCTGCCCACAGGCCACCCACCACCGCGAACACCGCGAGGTCTGGGCGGACAACGCCCACACGATCAGCCAGTTCCTCGGCAACCCCCGAGTGCCCCCGGGAGAGAAGCGTCGGCTCCAACCCGAGCACGAGCGCGCGCTGCGAGTCCTCACCGAGATCGACACCGCCACCGCGCCGAGCAGCGCCCACGACGGCGAGCCCGAAGGACACACGCGGTGAGGATCAACGAGCAGCAGCGCCGCGACACCGAGGACCGCATCCGCGCCGCCACGGATCGACTCCTCGGCGGGCACCTCCCACCCGGGGGCCGATGCGACGTCAAGACCCTCGCCCAGGACGCCGGGGTGAGCCGAGCCGCCCTCTACAGCACCTACCGCCCCCTCAAGGACGAGTTCGAGCGCCGCCGCGAGCACCAGCGCAACACCGGACAACTCAGTGACCCGCGCGTCGCTCGGATCGAGAGGCTCCAAGCCCAGATCGGCCAGCTCACCACCCGGGTCGCCGACCGTGACCGCGAGCTCACCGACCTGCGCGCGTTCCGGGTCGAGGCGGTGTCGCGGCTGGCCGCCCAACACGACGAGATCCTGCGCCTGCGCCAACACCCCGCCCACGTCGGCCTGGTGCGCCGGTTGCCGAGCTCACGATGAGCGACCCCCGCCAGCCCGCGATCAGTCTCGACGTCATCGACGCCGCGGAGCTGGTCGAGATGCTCACCTTCATCGGCGACTGGCTCGAGGGCACCGACAGGCCCCTGCTCAACGCCTCGCTGCAGCGCTTCGCGCACGCCGCCTACGGCCTGGCCGACCTGCAAACCGACCTCGCCCGCTTCGCGTTCCTGCTCGGCGACGAGGGCGAGCGGCTCTTCGGCCACCTCGGGTGAATCCCCTGCACAAGCCCGGAAGACCAGGCGACACGGATACCCAGCACGCGCGCCCCGCCATGACGTGGTGGCCACGGAACTCCCTCACGCTCGGTCGGGTCGCGGCGGTTGGGCCTGCGCTGTCCCCGGCTGCGCGCGGCTCACCCACCGCGGAAGGCGCTCCCCATACGCGACGCCGTCCTCGATCGTTCGATGCACCTCCTCGGCGGTGCAGCCATCGATTCCGATGTGGCCGCTACATGCCTCCCACAGAGCGGCCCGCGCGTCGTGGTCAGCCAGCTCGCCACCCCCGACCAGCCGCCCCAAGTTGCGGGCGGCTGTGAGCAGAACCCGATGACGGGTGCCCGTGCTCGCCGCGGCCACCGCCCGTGCCTCGCTCTCGACGATCGCTCGCACATAGGCGCTCGCGCGTCGCGCCGACAACTCCATCGGCGGACCGAGCGCGGGAGGCGGTGCCGGAGTCAGCGCCCGCGCGAGCCAGTCCGGCAGCTCCGCGACTTCGCCACCTCGCACGACCCGGTAGACGCCGTGCTCGGCGGCACTGCCGGCCGCGACGCAGTACCCCCCGACCGACCTCGAGTCGATCTTCCAACCCAGCGAGCCGGCGGTATTGCGCAGCACCAGCCCGGGCGGAGATCGGAAATACAGATGGCTCCCGCCGCGGGGGGTCGCGACCTCGAAAGTGTCGGTCGGAACCGGGACGTCAAACTCCGCCGCAAGCATGGCAAGCACGTCTCGACCGTGACGAGCACCGGCGAACCGCTCCGGCGGGGCCGCGCCGCGGCCGTCATCCAGATCGATCACGACCAACCCGGACCTGCCCGTTGCCACGCCGATGTTCGCCTCGGCGTTAACCCACCACCGGTAGATCCGGCGCTTGTCGGTCGTGGCGCGCTGCTCCCAATCGCGCAGCGCCGGGACCTTGCCCGCCCGGACAAGCGGGAACACGTGCCAACCACGATCGGCCGCGTCAAGAGCCGCACCCAGCAACCGATTCCACGTCATCGCCGCAGCCCTCCGAAGGCGGCTCCCGCCGCGTCCACAGCATCAGGAGACGAGACGCACAGGGTTGAGGACCTCGCCCGCCGCATCGCAGCCGACAGTGCCTCAATCAGGACACGCACTCGGCTGGACACGGCAACTGCCGCGACAACGCCGTGAGCGCGGGTGTCGATCAGCCACCCCAGCCCGCGGCCCTTGTCGCCCTGGGTGTTGCGCAATTCCGCCCCGGCGGGCGCGGTGAAGTACAGGTGCCGCCCACCGGTCGGGGTCGCGACGGTCCACGTCGCCGGGACGGTCTCGCGGGCTTGTTCGGCGATCGCGGCCAGGACGTCCGCGCCGCACGTGATGTCCAGGCGTGCCCACTGCGGCGGTGGCGCGGCGCCGGGCTTGGGGCTGTCGAGATCGACGACCACCAGCCCGGCCGGGCCGGTCGCCAACCCGATGTTGAACGGCGCCCTCCTCCAGGCCTGCCGGATCCGGTCCGGGTCCGTGCTGGCTCGCGGCTCCCATCCCTGATGGCCACCAACGCAGTCCCCTGATGCCGGGCAGCCCCCGGCGCCGTGCAGGGCCGGCAGCTTCGATCCCGCGCGTAGCGGGAACACCGGCCATCCGCGCCCGGCGGTGTCGAGCGCGGCCTGGAGCAGCGCCTCGCGCGTGGTCTCGGTGTTCATGCCGCCACCACGTCGAACGTGCCGCACCGGGCGCAGCAGGCCCGGATGAAGCGGTGCCCGCGCAGTGGCTCCCAGTCGTGGCCATCACGGGTGCAGCGGCACGCCGGGCACAGGTCCGGGCCGTGCTGGCTGGTGCTGATCGTCCAGTGGTGCCCGTCGTCGATGACGGCGGCAAGGCGGGTGGGCCAATGCATCGTCGCCCGGGTGTCGGTGTCGGCGAGCTCGTCCCCGCAGCCGTCGCAGACGATCACCACACACATCACGGTCTGCGCGCTCATCGCGCACCGCCGCAGGTGTTGAGCATCGCGACCAGGCCGGCGCTCTCCCGGTCGTCGATCGTGAGCCGGTAGGTGGTCTTGGTGGTGATGTAGGCGGTGGCGTAGCCGCACCACGACTCCCGCGCCGGTGGGCGCCATGTCCCGGGGTCGCGGTCGCCCTTGCTCGTGTTCGACCTCCCCGAGACGGCCACCAGGTTGGCGGGGTCGTTGTAGAACCGGGCCCGCTCCGCGCGGGTCCAGCCGCGCGAGCCCGACCGGTTGGCTTCCTTGACCGGCACGCGGTGATCGATCTGCACCGCGGTCGGGTCGGTGATCGTGGTGTCGTCGTAGCCCGACACCCACCGGCCGGCGGCCACGGCGCAGCCGGCGCGAGTCCGGACGTTCTGGCCGTCGCGGATGAGGACCGCCTCGCGGGTCGTGCACCCGCGCGAGGTGGTCCAGTCGCCCCACTCGTCGCGGTTGTAGTGAGCGCCGGTGTCCTCGACCCGGACCGTGAGCGCCGCGAGCAGCTCCCGCGCCGACCCGGCGCCGGCCGGCGCGGTGGTGGTGGTGGTGACGGCGGTGGGTGTCGGGGTCGGTTCGGTGTGGGTGGTGGCGGCGATGGTGAGGCCGGCGAGGGCCGCGAGGATGCCGGCGGCGGCGGCGCGGCGGGGGTCGTGGGTAACCATGAGTCGCGAAGCTCCTGTGCTCGTTCGATGACTGTGGGTGATCGGATGTGGGCGTGCAGAGGGAAGGGAGGGAGGCACCGGTGGTGTCTCGATCCCGCGTTCTGGCAGGGTTTTGGCTGGTCAGGACAGGGCGGGTCCCTCGGGTCCCTCAAGGGTGTTGGGGCTGGTCAGGGTGAGGGAGGTGGCCGAGGGAGGCACGGAGGGAGAACTCCCTCGGTCCCTCGGCGCTCCCTCGTCGGATCCCTGGCCGCGGACCACGCCTCCCGTTACCGAACGTGACGTCTAGTCGGTCTCGACGTCCTCGTCGTCGAGGTCGTTGTCGGTGGTGCCGTCGCGGTCGGCGAGGGCTTCGGCGACCCGGTGCGCGGAGAGTTGCTGGACGCCCTGGGTCTTGTAGGGCTGCGCCGATTCGGGCAACGCGTTCTTGAGGTCGGTGAAGGTCCACTTGCCGTAGGCCGCGGGGTTGCGGGCGGCGAGGGCGGTGAGGACTTCCTGGGTGCGCATCCGGTCGTGCCCGACCAGGACCGTGGCGATGTCGGCGAGCGGATCCAGCACCACGACCGGCTCCCCCTCGTCGGCGGTCGCCGTGGTGGTGACGCCGGCCTCCGCACGGAGGGCGAGGGCACGTTGGACAACGGGGGTGACGTCGTCGACGCCGTTGCCGCGCTGCACGTAGAAGCAGCGCATCAACCCGTCGGTCGGGGTGAACCCGACGGCCATACAGGTCCCGATGTCCCCGGGGTCGACGGTCCCGTTCCCGGCGGTCGTGAGCGGGCGCAGAGTGGTGGCGGTGATCCCGGCCTTGTGCTTGCCGGTACCGAGGATGGCGTCGTTGCCCTGATGGTCACCGATGGCGAAGCACGCCTTGTTCGACAGCACCTTCGCGACCTTCCGCGGCAGGCTGTCCGCGGACGGGACCGGGGTTGCGAAGATCATGTGGACGCCGTACTTACGGGCCTTGGCCACCATTTTCTCCACCAGTTCCGCGGCTTCGTCGCCGACCGCGGAGACGAACAGTTCCTGGCATTCGTCGATCACCACAACGCGCGGGCGCATCACCGGGTCGGCCTCGGCCAGGGCGCGGGTCAGCTTCGGCTCACCGGCGAGGGAGAGCTTGCGGCCCCGCTGGGACAGGTCCGACATCAACGCTTTGAGCGCGTCGAGAACGGCCGGGATCTCGTCGGGGTCATCGGACTTGAACAGTGTCCGCAACCGGGGCTTGAGGGGGTCGTAGTCGGCGTTCTGCGCCATGCAGTACACGTCGATGTCGACCAGCGGGTCGAGCATCAGCCCCAACAGATACGTGATGATCAGGGTGGATTTGCCCGAGCCCATCATCCCGGCGACACCCATGTTGGTGCCGAACGGGCGGGCGATGATCGGGTTCCCGCGCGGGTCGACCCCGACCGGGACACCCTTGAAGAAGTCCGCGCGGCCGGTCTTGAGCAGCGGCCACGGCGCCACCGGCTTGGTCAGGCTCCCGGGGTCGGCCACCCACAGATCCAGCATCCCCGGCCGGTCCCGCGGCTCGGTCGGCCACACCTCCACCGGCAGCCGCAACAGGTTGTGCGCGAGGACGGACTTGCGGTCGACGATCATCTCGACCGTCACACCCTCGGGGAGCAGGAACTGTGAGTGCCAGCCCTTCCCGTCATGCACCGGCGGCAGCTCCCACCGTGGCGCCCAGCCCTCCTTGAACTTGCGGTTGATCGCCGGGAGGTTGAGGTTCTTGAGCGCGTTGGTGATCGCGCGCTCGTCCGGGATCACGTCCCGACCGGCCACTTCTTGGGCGGGTGCGGCCCATGCGGGTGCTTCGGTGCGGGTGCGGCCGAGGTTCCACACGTAGGCGAGCCCGCCGGCGGTGGCGAGGGTGAGCATGAGGGCGCCGTAGGTGGCCAGGAACCACGCCACGAACACCACCAGGTTGATCACCCCGATGATCGGGCCCAGCACTTGGGAGACGTCTTTGGTGCCGACCGCGAGGATGATCCCGAGGACCAGGAGTAGGCCGGTGAAGGCGACGATGCCGACGGTGAGGGCCTTGAGGAACGCGATGGGTGAGGCGATCCAGTCCATGACCCGGCCGTGGCGGCGGTCCTTCTCGGCGACGTCGCGGGCCTCCCACTCCAACAGCGCCTCACGGTCCCCGGCGAGTTCGGCCTGTCGCATCATCCGCTCGTAACGGCTCGCGCCGTGGGTGTCGCGCCACGCCCGCACCACCACCCCGGTTCCGGCGACCGGGTACCAGAGATGGCGGATCACGGCCTTTGCCGTGGTCTTCGTGTGCGGGTGGGTGACCGCGGTCGTGATCAGGTGCACCGTCTGACGGCCCGCCACCCGCCCGGCGTCGCGCAGGGCGACAGCAGTGCCCGGCTTGGTCGGGGTGTCGTCGACGATCTCGGCGTCGACGATCTCGCCCTCGACGACCTGGCCCTCGACGACCGCGCCGTCGACCACCTGGCCCTCGACCACCTGGCCGTCGACGAGGTGCTCGTACTCGCCGGACGCGGCGGCGTCGACGATCCAGCCCGGCAGCTTTGTCGGGTCGGTCTTGGACAGGTTGACCGGAGTCTTGGACAGGTTGATCCGCGGCCCGGGTGTAGGCCGGCGGCCGTGCAGGCCGGGTCGGGCTGTCTGGCGGTCGTTGGACTCATCGGTGGTCGACATCAGCGAACCTCCCTCTCGGCGGGGGCGTCAGTGCTGGCGTGGGTGGTCAGGTGCGCGAGTGCGGCGCCGCAGCCAAGGACGACCACGGGTAGGGCGGAGACGAACGCGGTGATCGGCCACGGCGCGACGTGGATCCCGGCCGCGGTCATCAGGTGGTAGGCGATCTGCCCCGTCATCCCGAGCAACAGCGCACCGATCGCGGAACGGCGAGCGAACGTGCGCGCTCGTTCGGCACCCGGGCCGAGGTTCGTGGGGGGTGCGAGCCAGACGCGCAGGGCGAACGCGGCGTAGGCCTCGACGCCGATCGGCAGGGTGATCGCAGAGTTGATGACCCAGTTGTCGACGATCCCGGGCAGGAGCCGGATGGGGCCGAATCCGGTGAGTTCACCTAGCCCGACCCAGCCACCCCAGATGGACACGAACGCACCCGCGGCGAGCAGCAGCAGCGGCCAGGACCGCACCCGCCATGCCGAACTCACCTCACCGACGGGTGAGTCCACAGTGGAGGACACCTCATCAGGCGAAACCATGATCATCCGCGGTGTGTCCGCGGGCTCGGCCGCTGTGTCCGGATAGGTTCCTGGCGCAGGCTCTGCGCCCGGAATTGGACCGTCGGGCGCGCCTGCAACGGTGTTGACCTGCGCCGGGTCAACACCGGTCTCCCGTCCCGCAGCGGGCATCTCCTCCCCGGACGTGACCGCTGCGGGCACGGGCACCACCTCGCGGGACGCCTCTACGGGTGCGGGCGCGTCGACGGCGTGCAGGCGCCGCTCCGGTCGTGTTCCGGGTGTGAATCCGGACTCGGCGAGTGCGGCCAGGGCGGCGGTCGCCTTCGGGCGGCCGACCTTGAAGTCGGCCATCACGCGGCGTTGGGTGGGCATGTGTCCGTGCTCGATCGCGCGGGCGCGGACTTTCTCGATCAGGGTGGACACGTCCACCGGGTAGGCGCTGGTCATCACAGGTCTCCTCGCGTGGACGCGGTCGTGATCGTCGAATGGGTGGCGTGCGGGAAGGCGCTGCCCCAGCACGGGGCGAGCCCGGCCGCGCGAGTGGCGGCGGGCAGATGCGGACAGCGGTGACGGTTCACAGCGCACCGCCCGAGAGCCGGCCGGTGCGGGCGAGTTCGGCGGTGAGCGTGTCGAGCCGGCCACTACGGCCGCCGAGGATGGCTACGGCCCGGTTCTGGGCCGCGCCGATCGTGAGCGTGCTGCGGTGGGCCTTGGCCAGGCGCCGGAACTCGCCGACGTCATGGGCGGCGTTGCCGCGCGCGGCGGATCCGGCGAACAGGTGCCCGAGGTAGCGACTCGCGCACCGTGACTGCGCCGCCGCGCCGGCCATCAGCCCAACCAGGAACCCGTCGATGTTCCCGGCGTCGAGCCACAACCGGCCGCGCTGGCAGTAGGCCTCACCGATCCCACCGAACACACCGGTGGTGATGACCATGCGCACGATCGGGAACCCGGCGTGGCGCCACACGATGCCGTGCCCGACCTCGTGCGCGGCGACCTTCAACCGCAGCGGGTCCACCCCGTCGGTGAGGGCCTTGTGGATGGGATTCATCGCGCACCACCGCGGGCCCGGACCGGGCGCGCGGGTTCGTAGCCGTTGCTGCCGACGATCGGGCACAGCGGCTCACCGTCGAGATGCGACGCCGCCGGGCGGCGGCCGAGTCCGGCCGGCCACAGCCGCGGGGGCCGTTGCTGGACCGCCTCACCGCATTCCGGGCATACCAGTCCCGTCGTGCTGTTGGTGCCTACCATTGAGAATGACAACCCCATCTGGCCCCACTGTGATGGTCTGATCTGGCCCCACCCTGGCTCGTGCGGGG